>NZ_ATHI01000002.1 GCF_000422245.1 Alkalidesulfovibrio alkalitolerans DSM 16529 | reverse complement strand
GAAACTCTTGCAAGAGTTTCCCCGCCTCCCTCTCCCGCGTCTTTCCTCTCAGTCTTCGCCGACCTTGCCGAAGCGACGGCAACGGCTGGCGTAGTCGGCCAGGGCGCGGTCGAATTCGTCCGGGGAGAAGTCGGGCCACAGCGTTTCGGTGAAAAGGAACTCGCTGTAGGCGCACTGGAAGAGCAGGTAGTTGGAGAGGCGCAGCTCGCCCGAGGTGCGGATCACGAGGTCGGGGTCGGGCTGGCCCACGGTGTAGAGGCGCTCGGCAATGGCCTCTTCGCTGACCACGGAGGCGGGAAGCCCGTCCTCGACGATGCGGCGCACGGCGCGCACGATCTCGGCGCGGCTGCCGTAGTTCAGGGCCAGGTTCAGGGTCATGGCCGTGTTCCTGGCGGTCTTCTTCACGGCATGTTCGAGCACCTTGCGCGTGGCGAAGGGCAGGTCGGCGATCTCGCCGAGGATGACGAGCCGGATGGACTGTTCCATGAGGCTCGGCAGTTCGCGGGTCATGAAATCGGCCAGGAGCTTGAAGAGGAAGCCTATTTCGTCCTTGGGCCGGGCCCAGTTTTCCGAGGAGAAGGTGTAGAGCGTGAGGTGGCGCACGCCGCGCTCGCGGCAGCGGGTGACGATGGCCTTGGCGGCCTCGGTGCCCGCGCGGTGTCCTTCGCTGCGCGGCAGGCCACGGGCCTTGGCCCAGCGGCCGTTGCCGTCCATGATGATCGCCACGTGCGCCGGGAGTTTGTCCGGGGAGACAGTGGCTGGCGCAGGGCTGTTCCGGGCGTCGTGGTTTGGGGAGGAAGTCCGCATGTCGGCGTCTTGCCCGGCGCGGCCCGCGACTGAGCGCAGGCCGCGCCACGGGGGCTAGATCTCCATGATCTCTTTTTCTTTTTCCGCGAAGACCTGTTCGGCGAGTTTGATGGCGTTGTCGGTCAGCTTCTGCATCTCGTCCTGACCGCGCTTGAGATCGTCCTGGCTGATCTCCTTGTCCTTTTCGAGCTTCTTCAGCGACTCGTTGCCGTCGCGGCGGATGTTGCGGACGGCGACCTTGGTCTCCTCGGTGTATTTCTTGGCGATCTTGACCAGGTCCTTGCGTCGCTCCTCGGTGAGGGGCGGGATGTTGATGCGCAAGAGCTTGCCGTCGTTGACGGCGCTAAGCCCCAGGTCCGAGGTCTGGATGGCCTTGTCGATGATCGAGAAGGCGTTGCGGTCCCAGGGCTGAATGGTGATGGTGCGCGAATCCGGCACGGCGATGGAGGCTATCTGCGGCAAGGGGGTGGGGGTGCCGTAGTAGTCCACCTTGAGGCTTTCGACCAGGGCCGTGGAGGCGCGTCCCGTGCGCAGTTTCCCAAACTCGCGTTTCAGGTTCTCCACGGTCTTCTTCATCTTCCCGTCGCAGTCTTTGAGCACGGCTTGCATGAGCTACCCTCCTTGAACAGTTGTCCCGATGTCGTCGCCGGAGACGACCCGCTTGATGTTTCCGGGGGTGAAGAGGTTGAATACGATGATCGGCAGGTCGTTGTCCATGGCCAGGGATATGGCCGTGGAATCCATGACCTTCAGGCGGCGTTCGAGAGTCTCCATGTAGGGAATGGTCGTGAACATCACGGCATCGTCGTGCTTCATGGGGTCCTTGTCATAGACGCCGTCCACCTTGGTGGCCTTGAGGATGGCCTGACACTTGAGCTCGGCCGCGCGCAGCGTGGCGGCGGTGTCGGTGGTGAAATAGGGGTTTCCCGTGCCCGCGGCGCAGATGACCACGCGGCCGTGTTCCAGGTGGCGCACGGCGCGGCGGCGGATGTAGGGCTCGCAGACTTCGCGCATGGCGATGGCCGAGAGCACGCGCGTTTCCACGCCGAGCTTTTCCAGGGCGTCTTGCACAGCGAGCGCGTTCATGACCGTGGCCAGCATGCCCATGTAGTCGGCCGAGGCGCGGTCCATGCCCTTGGCGGACTCGGAAACGCCCCGAAAGATGTTGCCGCCGCCGATGACCAGGACCAGTTGCAGCCCCATGCGCGAGACCTCGACGATCTCGCGGCCGATGACGTCGAGTGTTTCGGGGTTGATGCCGAACTTCTGGTCGCCCGCGAGGGCTTCGCCGGAAAGCTTGAGCAGGACGCGCTGGTAGCGGAGTTTGGTCATTAGTCGATCCTTGGGCTTTGCGACCGGGGGAGCCCCGGCGGCGTGAGGGTTTTCAAATGTACACCAGCGCGCGCGCCAGGGCAACGGCGGCTGGCGCGCGCGAGCGCAAAAAAAGCGGGCCTTTCGGCCCGCTTCGTCGATCTATTCGGCGGCGTCGTCCTGCTGGTCTTCACCCAGAGCCATTCGGCTGAACCGGCCGATCTGGATGTTTTCTCCCAGGACGGCGACCAACTCGTTGAGCAAGTCCTGGATGGTCAGCTTGTCGTCCTTGATGAAGGGCTGCTCCAGGAGGCAGACTTCCTTGTAGAATTTCTTGATGCGACCCTCGACGATCTTCTCGGCGATGTTCTCGGGCTTGCCCTCGGCCATGGCCTGGTTCTTGAAAATCTCCTTCTCCTTGGCCAGCAGTTCCCCGGGAACCTGGTCGGCGGAGAGGCAGATGGGCGCGGCTGCGGCGATCTGCATGGCCACGTTCTTGGCGAACTCCTGAAACTTTTCGGAGCGGGCCACGAAGTCGGTCTCGCACTTGACCTCGACGATGACACCGATCTTGCCGTTGGAGTGGATGTAGGAGCCGATGATGCCCTCGGTGGCGGCGCGGCCGGCGCGCTTGGCGGCCTTGGCGATGCCTTTCTCGCGAAGCCAGGCGATGGCCTTCTCTTCGTCGCCGGCGCATTCGGCCAGGGCTTTCTTGCAGTCCATCATGCCCGCGCCGGTCTTGTCGCGCAGGATCTTCACCTGGGAGGCGGAAATGCTCATGGATTACTCCTTGTCGGCGGTGGTTTCTTCGACGGTCTCGGCGGCGGCTTCGGGAGCCGGGGCGGCCTCGGCGGCCGGAGCCTTCCCGGCCGGGACGGCTTCGTCGTCATCGCGCTTGGCGGCGCCTTCCATGCAGGCGTCGGCCATGTGCGAAACGAAGAGCTTGATGGCGCGGATGGCGTCGTCGTTGCCCGGGATTACGAAGTCGATGCAGTCGGGATCGCAGTTGGTGTCGACCACGGCCACGATGGGGATGCCCAGTTTGCGGCATTCCTGGACCGCGATCTCCTCGCGCTTGGGATCGATGATGAAGGCGGCCTTGGGCAGGTTGTCCATATTCTTGATGCCGCCCAGGTTGGCCTGCAGCTTCTTCATCTCACGCATGAGCATGGAGACTTCCTTTTTGCCGTAACGGTTGATGGAGCCGTCCTCCACCATGGCCTCCAGCTTCTTCAGGCGCTCGATGCTCTTTCTGATGGTCTGGTAGTTGGTCAGCGTGCCGCCCAGCCAGCGGTTGGTGATGAAGGGCTGGCCCACGCGGCCGGCCTCGTTGCGCACGGCCTCCTGGGCCTGGCGCTTGGTGCCGACGAAAATCACCTCTCCGCCCTTGGCCACGGTCTCGACGAGGAAGTCGTGGGCCTTCTGGAACAGCTTGACGGTCTGCTGCAAGTCGATGATGTGGATACCGTTGCGCGCGCCGTAGATGAACGGGCGCATCTTGGGGTTCCAGCGCCGGGTCTGGTGTCCGAAGTGGACGCCGGTCTCCAGCATTTGCTTCATGGTCACGTAAGCCATCGTGGATCTCCTTGGGTTTGTCCTCCACCTCCGCTTGCAAGCGCCCACGCGCCTTCGCGCGGACGACCCGTGGATCGTGCGGGGGTGTGTGTCGTTGGTGAACCGGAGTATCTAAACAAATCCACCGGAGAAGGCAACCCCGGCAGGCTGTTCCAGGTAGCGCTGTCCGAGACAGCGGAGCGAACTGCGCGAAATCAGGCTGGAGTCCTGCGCGCGAAGGCCTTGGGAGCTGTTTGCGCGTCTATCAGACGGTGACTCGCGACCTGTCCGTCAGCGGAATTTTTTCGGGAGCCGGGTGATACTTCTTCGCGATGCTACTGGACCCCGGCCTCGAAGGCAGCATCGGTCTGGGCCGAGGCGGTGACGGGGTTGATGAGCATGCCCACGCCCTCGATTTCCACGCGCACCTCGTCGCCGTCGCGAAGTGGCCCCACGCCCTCGGGCGTGCCGGTCAGGATGACGTCGCCGGGATTCAGGGTCATGACGCGCGAGACGAAGCTGACGAGCGTGCGCACGGGGAAGATCATGGCCGCCGTGGACGAGGACTGGCGTACGGTGTCGTTGACCACGGTGCGTATGGCCAGGTTGTCCGGGTCGGGTACCTCAGTCTCGATCCAGGGCCCGATGGGGCAGAATGTGTCAAATCCCTTGGCGCGGCCGAACAGTCCGTCGCGCCGCTGCAGGTCGCGGGCCGTGACGTCGTTGGCACAGGTATAGCCGAAGACGTAGGCATCGACCTCGGATTCGCGGAGGTTTCTGGCCGTGCGGCCGATGACCACTGCCAGTTCGCCTTCGTGGTCCACGCGCTCGGAATCCGGCGGCAGGACGATCGCCTGGCCCGAGGCGATGACCGAGGAGGGCGGCTTGAGGAACAGGCGCGGCTCCTCGGGCAGGTCGTGGCCCAACTCCTCGCCGTGGGCGCGGTAGTTCACGGCCGCGCAGACGATCTTGCTGGGCATGACCGTGGGCATCACGCCCACCTCGCGCAGGGGGATGGGATCGGGAAAGCCGAGTTCCTTGTTCAGGCAGATGACGTGGTCGTCATGGAGCGCGGCGTAGAATATCCTGCCCCGGTATTGGACGCGGAGGATGCGCATGGGCCGGACCTCGGAAGGGTTTGGGGTTGTCGTTTCGGCCCGACACTACCAGCCGTGCATGGCCCTGTCCAATGCGGCCTTCAGATGGAGATGACCACCGGCACGACCACGGGGTCGCGGTCCAGCACCTTGCGGAAGAAACGCCTGAGCGAGGAGCGAATGCGTTCCTTGAGCTTCTCGATCTGGTGCGGGGGCACGTTCTCGTAGATGTCGAGCACGATGCACTTGGCGTCTTCCAGGTAGTGGGCGTAGGTTTGCTCGAAAATGAAGCCCTTGGAGAGAATGTCGGGCCCGAGCGTGATCTCGCCCGTGGCCTCGTCGATAACCAGGTTCACGATGACCAGGCCCTCGCCGCCCAGGAGTTGGCGCTCCTTGAGCACAGTGTGGCCCACGTCGCCCACGCCCTTGCCGTCCACGTAGATGGACTCCACGAGAATCTTCTCCTCCAGGCGGATCGTGCCGTCGGGGAAGAAGGTCACGGGCTGGCCGTCCTCGACGATCAGGGCGCGTTCGGGCATCACGCCGCGCATTTCGGCCAAACGCTTGTGTTTGACCAAGTGGCGGTATTCGCCGTGCACCGGGATGAAGAAGCGCGGCCGCACCGCGTCGAGCATCTGGGAGAGTTCGGCCGCGTACGCGTGGCCCGAGGCGTGGATGCCGGCCACCCGTTCGTAGAGCACCTCGGCCCCGAGCTTGTAGAGGCGGTTGATGACCTTGGTGATTGCGCGCTGGTTGCCGGGGATGAAGCGCGAACTCATGATCACCAGGTCGCCCTCGTGGATTCTTATCTGGCGATGTTCACCCATGGCCAGCCTGGACAACGCCGAGAGCGGCTCGCCCTGCGAGCCCGTGAGCAGGATGACCATCTCGCTGTCCGGGAAGCGGGAGACGTCGTCGAGGTGCACGTACACGCCCGGCTCGACGTGCAGGTGGCCGAGTTCGCGGGCGATGTCTATGTTGCGCCACAGGCTCTTGCCGCTGGCCGCCACCTTGCGGCCGTGTTTGGCCGCGAGGTCGAATATCTCCTGCATGCGCTGGATGTGGCTGGAAAAGAGCGTCACGAGGATGCGCCCCTCGGTCTCGGCGAAGATGGAGTCGAAGGTGTGCTCGATTTCGCGCTCTGTGAGCGCGCGGCCTTCCTGCTCCACGTTGGTCGAATCCGAGAGCATGAGCGTGACGCCGGGGTCGGAGAAGGCGCGGAAGGCGTCGAGGTCGGTATGCTGGCCGTGCATGGGATGACGGTCGAGCTTGAAGTCGCCGGTGTGCACGATGCGCCCGGCCGGGCTTTCGATGCACAGGCCGAAACCCTCGATGATGGAGTGGCAGACCGGGACGAAGGTGCAGGCGAGCTCGCCGAAGATCAGCCGGTCGCCCGCCGCGACGGGCTTGAATTCGACGTAGCGGTCCAGGTCGTGCTCGCGCAGCTTGCTTTCCACCAGGGCGAGGGTGAAGCGCGATCCGAAGAGCGGGGCGTTGACAAAGGGCATGAGCCAGGGCAGCGCCCCGATGTGGTCCTCGTGGCCGTGCGTGAGGATGATGGCCCTGAGCTTGTCCTTGTTGGCAAGCACGAAGTCGAAACGGGGGATGACCACATCCACGCCGAAGAGGTATTCCTCGGGGAACATGAGTCCGCAGTCGATCATGATCATGTCCTGGCCGCTCTTGAGCAGCATGCAGTTCATGCCGATCTCGCCAAGGCCGCCCAGGGGGTAGAGGGTCACGCCGTTTTCAGCCATTGCGCAGCTCCCGGTAGGCCCCGTTCATGAGGCGGTAGAGGTCGTCGCGAAATGCCTCGCGCTGCTTGAGCGTGTAGCGCCCGGCAGTCTCGAGGGGCGGCAGCGCTCTGACTTTGACCACGCCCGGTCTGAGCCAGACACTCTTCTTGCGCAGGACGCGGGCCGTGCCGGTGATGACCAGCGGGACCACGGGCAGACCGGTCTTGAGCGCCAGGATCATGCCGCCGATCTTGAAGTCCATCAGTTCCTCAGGCTCCTCGCCCGCGCGCGTCCCTTCAGGGAAGACGATGATGGAGATGCCGCCCTGGGCCTGCTTGGCCGCGCGGTCCAGGCTCTTCATGGCGCTCACGGAGTTGCCCCGGTCGATGGGCACGTGGCCCACGCGGCCCATGGCCCAGCCCAGAAGCGGGATGGAAAAGAGTTCCTGCTTGGCCACGAAGCGCACCCTGTGGGCGTGCAGAAGGGCCAGCAGGAGAAGGATGTCGAGCTGGCTCTGGTGGTTGGGCATGAAAACGTAGGTCTTGCCGGGCGTGAGCACGGACAGGTCGGTCTCGACTCTGACTCCGGCGCAGAAGAGTGCGATGCGGCCCCATATCATGTGGATGCGGTCGCACAGCGAGGGGGCCACGACCGCCAGCAGCGAAAGCAGGGCGGTGACGGGCACGAAGACCAGATAGACGAGCACGTTGGTGAGCACGGTGTGAAGCATTGAAGATGACCTCTCGATGCGCGACACTACGGAAAAACCGACGTGCGAACAAGGGGCGAAGACGAGGAATCGGCGATGCGCGCGGCTTTTGCGCTTCTGGCACGGGTGTTGCTCGATACGGCGGGGAACCCAGGAGGAGCGTCATGATTCCGTCGCCCGTCACCGAGGCCGAAACGCGGGCCATTCCCGAGGATATCGCCCGCACCGACCTGCACAAACTCGATTATCAGGACATCTCCATCTCCGCCGAGGCGCTGTCCATCGTACGCGCCGCAGGCCGCGCCTTGATCGAGCGCCATATGCACGGCGAGTCCGCGCGTTTCACGCCCGCGCGCGCCTTGGCCATGTTTTTGGACCGTATCTATTTCAACCAGCGTACGGGCGAACTCCTGCTGTGCGCCGACGTACCCGCGCCCGGCATCTGCCTGCCGATCCCCAAGGGGCATTGGGGCCTTCGCCGCATGAGCCGCGAGCAGTAGCGTGAACACCGTCGAAATCTTGCGCGCCCTGCCTGAAACCATCCGCCTGCGTCTTGCGGCCGCGAGCCACGGTTCCGCGCATCTGGCAGGCACGGGCATGCGTTGCGTGCAGCTTGCGGCTACCGAGCCCGACTCGCGCGATCTGCTCGACCTTGGCCTGGACATGGTGATGGCCGCCTTCGAGGCCGATCCATTGGAAAGGCGAACCCTTGATTTTCTTGCGGCCACGCAGGCCAGATATCCCTTTTTGGACCCGACCCGCCACGCTCTCGTGAACATGCTGCGCGCGCCCGGCTGCAACGGCCCGCTGGCCCGGGCCGTGAGCGGACTGGCACGGGCGCGGCGCTACGAGGAGGCCTTCGACGCCGTGGAGTTGCAGGCTTCGGCCGCCTTTGACGACCCGTTTCTGAGCGGGGCGCTGGTCAGGCTTGCCAGGCGTAGCGGCCAGTGGGAGCGCGGCCGCGCCCTGCTGGAGAAGCAGGGGGGTGACGAGATCGGCGTGCGCACGCTCATGCTGGCGGACTGCCGGTTCCAGGCCGGCGATCCCCAGGCCGCGCTCAGGGCGTACGAAGCCGTGGGCTGGAACGGCTCGACCCATCTTCTTGGCCGACGGGCCGCATGCCTGGCCAGACTCGGCAGGAAGGCCGAGGCCGTGGCCCTGCACCGCGAGGCCCTCGCTCTCAGACCCTGGTTGACGACGAATCTGCTGCTGGCGCACGATCTGGCCTCGGGCTGGGCCGATGAGCGCCGCCCGATCCCCGGCCGGACGCTGCTCTTGTGCTACACGTGGAACAAGGCCGAGCTTTTGCATGCCACGCTTGAGACGCTGGCCCCGGAACTGTCGCGGGACATGCGGCTCTTCGTGCTCGACAACGGCAGCACGGACCAGACCCCGGACGTGATCGCGGCTTTTGCCGAACGGCTCGGCGAGAACATGGCCGGGCACATCCGGCTGCCCGTGAACATCGGCGCTCCGGCGGCGCGCAACTGGTTGCTCTCCCTGCCGGAACTGGCCGGATACGATTTCGTGGCCTTCATCGACGACGACGCCCTGCCGCCGACCGGCTTTGCCGAATATTTCGGGGCCGCGGTGGCGCGCTATCCCGAAGCAGGGGCCTACGGCTGCAAGATCGTGGACGTGCAGCGGCCCGAGCGCGTGCAGCACGCGGACATCCAACTCGTGCCGCCCGGCCGGTCGCCCGCCGCCTTCGACCTGCCCGAGGGCTTCGCCACGATGCGCCTCCTGGAGCCCGGCCGAAACGAGATGGACTTCGGACAGTACGACTATTTGCGTCCGGCCGCCTCGGTGACGGGCTGTTTCCATCTTTTTCGTACCGAAACGGCGGTGAGCGGCCCAGGTTTCGGTCTGCGCTTTTCGCCCTCGCAACTCGACGATCTGGATCACGACCTCGAATTGCTGGAAAACGGCAAGACCGCCGTGTTTCAGGGGCACCTGGCCGTGAATCACGTTCGTTCCACGGGCCTTTCCGGCGACGCCCAAGGCAGGCTTGCTGGCAACGCCCACAAGCTTTACCGCAAATGGACGCGTGAGCGGGCGCAAAAGGTCAAACGGCTGGCCGGGCAGGCGCTCCTTGAGGACTTGACGGTCCGCGAGCGCGAACTTCGGGACGCCTGAGGCTTTACAGCGCGCCCGCCTTTGCGTATCCGGGCCACACCAAACGCCCATGGAACGCCAGAACATCTTCACCATCCTCGCCCGCGACGGTCACGCCAGGCGCGGACGCCTTTCCACCGCGCACGGCACGGTCGAGACGCCCGTGTTCATGCCCGTGGGCACGGTGGGCTCGGTCAAGGCCGTGTGCCCGGCCGACCTGAAGGACGTGGGCGCGCAGATCATTCTGGGCAACACCTATCATCTGTATCTTCGTCCCGGCGACGAACTGGTCGCCCGGCGCGGCGGACTGCACCGCTTCATGCGCTGGGACGGGCCCATCCTCACGGATTCGGGCGGCTTTCAGGTCTTCAGCCTGAACGAGTTGCGCCGCCTGGGCGAGGAGGGCGTGGAGTTCCGCTCGCACTTGGACGGCTCGCGCCATCTCTTCACGCCCGAGAAGGTCGTCTCCATCCAGCGCAACCTGGGCTCGGACGTGATGATGGTCCTGGACGAGTGCCCGCCGGGCGGGTCGGATCGCGACTACGTGGCCCGCTCGCTCGGGCTCACCACGCGCTGGGCCAGGCGCTGCCGCGAGGCCTATCCGGCCGGGGCGGGCGAGCAGCATCTCTTCGGCATCGTGCAGGGCGGCATCTATGAGGACCTGCGTGAGGAGAGCCTTGCGCAGCTCGCCGGGATCGGCTTCGAGGGCTACGCGCTCGGCGGCCTGTCCGTGGGCGAGAAGAAGGCCGACATGTACCGCATCCTGGCCCACATGGGGCCGAGGCTGCCCGAGAATGCGCCGCGCTACCTGATGGGCGTGGGCACGCCGCTGGACATCGTCACGGGCATCGAGAACGGCATCGACATGTTCGACTGCGTGCTGCCCACGCGAAACGCCCGCAACGGCACGCTCTACACGAGCCAGGGCAAGGTGAACATCAAGCGGGCCGAGTTTCGCGAGGACGACTCGCCGCTCGACCCGGCCTGCTCCTGCTACACCTGCCGCACCTTCTCGCGCGCCTACCTGCGGCATCTCTACGTGGCCAAGGAGATCCTCTCCTTCCGTCTGAACACCATCCACAACCTCCGCTATTTTCTCGACCTCACGGCCCGCGCCCGTACGGCCATCGAGGCCGGGACCATGGCCGCGCTCAAGGCCGAAATCGCCGCCGCCTACCCCGAGGACGGGGCCTAGAAAACCGCGTTTGACTTTCACGGCCGCATCTGGTCCATGATCGAACGATCGGAGGGATCATGACGCGCCACGAAAACCGCCTCGTCACCGAGAAGAGCCCATATCTCCTGCAGCACGCCCACAACCCCGTGGACTGGTATCCGTGGGGCGAGGAGGCCTTCGCGGCCGCGCGCGAGCGCGACGTGCCGCTCTTCGTCTCCAGCGGCTACGCCACCTGCCACTGGTGCCACGTCATGGAGCGCGAGTGCTTCGAGGACGAGGACGTGGCCCGGCTCATGAACGAGGCTTTCGTCTGCGTGAAGGTGGACCGCGAGGAGCGGCCCGACGTGGACGCGCAGTTCATGACCGCCTGCCAGATGCTCACCGGAGGCGGCGGCTGGCCGCTGAACGTTTTGCTGACGCCGCAGGGCAAGCCCTTCTTCGCGGCCACCTATATCCCGCGCCAGAGCATGCCCGGCCGACTGGGCATGCTCGATCTCGTGCCGCGCATCTCCCAGGTCTGGCGCGAGGAGCGCGACAAGGCCGAGAACGCGGCCGAACAGATCGTGCGCCACATGCACGACCTTGAACGGGCCATGACGCACGGAGCTTTCGGCCCCGAGGCGCGGGATTTGGCCGCCAAGAGGCTGGCCGCGCGCTTCGATTCCGAGCACGGCGGCTTCGGCGAGGCACCCAAGTTCCCCACCCCGCATCAACTATTGTTCCTGTTGCGTCAGCACCGCCGCACGGGCGAGGCGCATATTCTCCAGATGGTCGAAAAGACCCTCACGGCCATGCGCCTGGGCGGCATCTGGGACCACGCGGGCTTCGGCTTCCACCGCTACTCCACGGACGAGCGCTGGCTTTTGCCCCACTTCGAGAAGATGCTCTACGACCAGGCCATGCTGCTCATGGCTTACTCCGAGGCGTATGACGTCACGGGCGAGCCCTTGTTCGCGCGCACGGCGCGCGAGATCGGGGAGTACCTGCTGCGCGACCTGCGCGACGAGGGCGGGGCGTTTCATTCGGCCGAGGATGCGGACAGCGAGGGCGAGGAGGGCCGTTTCTACGTCTGGAGCAAGGACGAGCTTCAGGCCGTGCTCGGCCCGGACGCGGCCTTCGCGGCAGGCGTCTTCGGCGTCGAAGCCCAGGGAAATTTCGAGGACGAGGCCACGCGCGAGCGTACCGGCGCGAACGTCCTGCATTTTTCCATGAGCCCGGAGGCCATGGCCGGGGCGCTTGGCATGGACGAGGACGAGCTTTTGGAGCGCCTTGAGGGCCTGCGCGAGCGCCTGTTCGCGGCGCGCGCGCGGCGCGTGCGACCCGCCTTGGACGACAAGGTGCTGGCCGACTGGAACGGGCTTGCCATCGCGGCCATGGCCCGCGCGGGCAGGGCGGTGGAGCCCTCCTTCGCCCAGGAGGCGGAAAGGGCGGCGCGGTTCATCCTCGCGCACATGCGCATGCCCGACGGGCGGCTCATGCACCGCTGGCGCGACGGCCAGGCCGCCGTGCCCGGTCTGCTCGCGGACTACGCCTTTCTGGCCCACGGCCTGATCGAGCTTTCCGAGACCCTGGCCGACGCGACGTGGCTTGGGCACGCCGTCTCGCTCGCCCGGATCATGCTCGACGACTTCGAGGACCGCGAGCATGGCGGCTTCTTCATGACCGCCACGGGAGGCGATCTGCCTGTGCGTCAAAAAGACATCCACGATGCGGCCCTGCCCTCGGGCAATTCCATGGCCCTGATCGTGCTGCGAAAGCTCGCCCGCGTGACCGGGCACGAGGATTTCGACGCGGCGGCCGACCGTCTGCTGGCCCACGCCGGAAGCAAGGGCGCGGCGCATCCCGAGGCCTTCACCATGCTCTTGTGCGGACTTTTCCTGGGCGAGGGCGGCGCGGACGTGATCGTCACGGGGAGGCGGGACGCCGAGGACACGCGGCTGTTGCTCGATGTCGCGCGGCAGGTCTACGCGCCCGAGGCCACCTTTGTCTTCCGCGACGCGGACGATCCCAAGCCAGCCGAGGAACTGTGCCCCCTGGCGCGGGGCCGGGCCATGCAGGA
This sequence comes from Alkalidesulfovibrio alkalitolerans DSM 16529, assembly GCF_000422245.1. Lineage (NCBI taxonomy): Bacteria > Pseudomonadati > Thermodesulfobacteriota > Desulfovibrionia > Desulfovibrionales > Desulfovibrionaceae > Alkalidesulfovibrio > Alkalidesulfovibrio alkalitolerans. Next base: position 55,161 of record NZ_ATHI01000002.1, on the reverse strand, counting down.
CGGCAGGGCCACGGCATACGTCTGCCGCGCCAAGCGGCATTGCGAGGAACCCGCGACCGATCCGGAAGTTTTCGCACGGCTTTTGGCCGCGACGTGATCCTGGCCGTCGCTCTCCCTTGACAAAGAAGCCAGGGCTGTATATCTGACTGTTCCTCTTTGTGGCGGACGTAGCTCAGTTGGCAGAGCACAAGGTTGTGGCCCTTGGGGTCGTGGGTTCAAGCCCCATCGTTCGCCCCACACGAAGATGTGCCCCGTTCGGAAGAACGGGGCTTTTTCGTTTTCGCGGGATGCCGCCCCGCTTACGGGGCGAGGCCGTGCTTGCGCAGGATGGATTCGTAGCGACCATCGGCCTTGATGATCCGAAGCCCCCGGTTGAAGGCGCGCATCGTTGCATCGGCATCCGGGTAGGTCTTGGAGACGAGCAGGCAGTTCTCGTTCACGCTGAAGGGTTGTCCGGCCACGGCGACCATGTCTTCCCGGCCGGGCAGGAGTTCGGCCACGATGGCCCGTCCCGCCATCTCTTCCTCCAGTACCACGTCCACCCGTCCCGCCAGCAGCTTCCTGAACGAGGCCAGGGAGGTGCTGGCGTATTCCACATGCAGGCCCGCCTCCGCGAGCCTGGCCTCGTAGTGGTAGCCGATGGCCCCGCCGATGAGCATGGGGCGCAGGTCGTCAAGGGTTTGGAATTCGAATCCGGGAAAGCGCTCTTCGAGAAAGAAGAACTTGTCCTGAAGAACCAGGAAGGTGTCTGAGAAATCGAAGACCTTGGCGCGTTCGCCGGTCCTGGCGTAGGGGAACGAGGCAAAGGCTTCGCCGTTTCGCACCGTCGCCTCACAGCGCTTCCAGGGCATGAACTCGATATGCGCCGAAATTCCGGCGGCCGCGAAGGCCTCGGTGACGATCTCGGCCGCGAAGCCGTGGCCGGGCAGGTCCTTCGAGACGAAGGGCGGCCATTCGTCCACCACGAGACGCACTTCGGCGCAATGGCCCCGTGCGGCGGGTAGGGCGAGGAAAAGCACGCTGCAGATAAGGAGCGTAATTCGTTTCATGGACGTCTCGATGCGGTTCGCCTTGCGTCGTTCGAGAATGAAGCCGTAGAACTTCAGCGCCTCACCGTTTGCGCAGAAGGCGCTTGTCGCCCACGCGGACGGTGATCTTCTCCTTGTCCAGCCACTCCAGAACCGGGATCGCGTACTTGCGCGAAAGGCCCGTCAGGTCGCGCAGCGAGGCTGGCGTGAGGTCGTCGTTCGTGGCGAACCACTCGGTGATGCGGGCCACGAGCGACTCGACGGCCCCGGCGGCGAAGAACATGTCCTCCTTGACCTTGACCAGTTCTCCCTGCTCCACGAGCATCTTGAACAGGGAGGCCGCGGCCTTGGCGTCCAGGCCCAGGGGGTCGAGCACGTCCTTCAGGTTGGGCGGCGTGATGCCTCCCTTTACGTAGGCCGCCATCACGGCCTCGCGCGCCTTGGCCTGGTCCGAGGCCAGCGAGACCTTGTGGCCAGGCAGGCGCAGGATTTCCTGCTCTTGGACGATCTCGTTTTTGCGCACGAGCCGTTCCACCAAGAAGTGTACGAGCTTTTGCGGCAGGGTCTTGGAGAATCCCGAGGCCAGTTCGCCCCGCGTGAGCCCCTGGCGCAGCGGCTCGCGGCGGTGAAATGCGGCCAGGTGGTCCAGGATGCCGCGCCGAAGTTCGTCCACGACGCTTCCGGCCACGTAGGCCCGCTCCTCGCGGTCGAACATCAGCGCCTGCTGTCGCCCTCCGAGGTCGGAGAGCACCTTTTCCAGCGTTTTACTCTCCAGATTCGTGGCCACGAGCAGCCGGGCGAAGGAGAGGCCCGCAGTACCCGCCATTTCGAGTTGGAAGAGGGTCAGTTCCTCGGGCGTGGCCTGGGGCAGGGAGGACAGCCGCGCAGCCTGCACCGAACGGCGCTTGAACTTGCGCTGGTAGGGGCCGAGCACCACGCCGCCGCCGATGGTCCGGAGCGGCGAGTGCGAGCGCATCACGAAATGGTCGCCGAAAACTCCGGTCAGGGGCTCCTCGAAGCGGATCTGGGCCGGGGCGCTCTCGCCCGGGGCCAGTTCGTCTCGGTCCAAAAGATAAACCCTGGCCATGACCTCGCGGCTGCCGTGGTGGAAATGAACCTGCTTTCGGTGCTTGAAGGGCTTTTGCATGGACGACAGGAGCGTGACGCGCGCGTCCCAGACCTGGGAAGGGAAGAGCGCGCCCTGCGGGGCCAAAACGTCGCCGCGCGAGATGTCCTCGACCTCCGCGCCGGAGACGTTCACGGCCGTGCGGCGGCCCGCCTCCACGCGCTGCACGCTCGCCCCGTGCGATTGCAGGGAGCGGACCTTCACCGGGATGCCAGTGGGATAGACGACCAGATCGTCGCCCACGTCCACTGCCCCGGACGTCAGGGTGCCGGTGATGACCGTGCCGTAGCCCTTCATGGTAAAGACGCGGTCCACGGGCAGCCGCGTGAGATCGGAGCGCCGCCGGGCCTTGTGGGCCTTGACGATGTCCATGATCTCCTGGCGCAGCCGGGCGACGCCCTCGCCGTTCACCGAGGAGACCGGGACCAGGGGCGCGCCTTCGAGGAAGGTGCCGCGTAGAAACTCGCGCACGTCCTCGCTGACCAGTTCGCGCCACTCCTCGTCCACGGCGTCGATCTTGGTCAGGGCCACGAGGCCGGTGGCGGTGCCGAGCAGGGAGCATATCTCCAGGTGCTCGCGGGTCTGTGGCATTACGCCCTCGTCCGCCGCGATGACCAGCATCACGAAATCTATCCCGGCCGCGCCCGCGACCATGTTCTTCACGAAGCGCTCGTGGCCCGGAACGTCCACCACGCCCACGCGCTGCCCATCGGGCAGGTCGAGATAGGCGAAGCCGAGTTCGATGGTGATGCCACGTCGCTTCTCCTCGGCCAGCCGGTCGCAGTCGATGCCCGTGAGCGCGCGCACGAGCGATGTCTTGCCGTGATCGATGTGTCCGGCCGTGCCCATGATGACCGCCATGGCTCCTCCTTGTCCCTTGCGAGCGTAATCGCTTTGTCTACTCCCATCGCCCGTTCGCGGCAAGCCGCGCGATCCGGGCACGGGGGCCTACGCGGCCAGACGTATGAGCGCCAGCGCCGCCATGGCGTAGATTCCGGCCAGAACGTCGTCGAGCATGATCCCGAAGCCGCCGGGCAGCCAGTTCTCGGAACGCCGGATGGGCCAGGGCTTGGCGATGTCGAAGACGCGGAACAAGACGAAGCCCGCGATCAATTGCCAGGTCGGCAACAGGAAGAAGGGCAGGAAGGTCAGCCATTGGCCGAGCACTTCGTCGATGACCACCACGGAAGGGTCTTTGCGGCCGAGGACCGCCTCGGCGCGGCTCGCCGCCAGTCCGCCCAGCACGAAGAGCGCGGCCAGCGCGAGCAGGCGGCCATAAAGGTCCAGATGCAGGAAGAGGACGGGTGCGAGCAGCACGGCGGCAAGCGATCCGGCCGTGCCGGGGGCTTTGCCCACGCGGCCGATGAAGCCAAGCGTGGAGAAGGAGAGGCACAGGGCGTCCAGCCCTGTCGGGCGGCGCGGCTCGCGGTCTTCGGTGGAATCGTCGTTCATGGTGGGCTTTGTTCCCGTTGTCGTGGCGCGGTGTCGTTATAGTAACAGGGTGCGCGGCCCCGGCGCAAGACACAACGTCTGCGCTGCCCGGCCCTGGGGATAAGGAGCGGCGCGCAGGGTGACGCTGCGGGGCAAAGCTGGTAGCTTTTCCCAGAGCGATCAACCGGGAGGAATACGCATGAAAGGCATGAAGATAGGCTGGATCGGCGTGGGCGTGATGGGGCGCTCCATGTGCGGGCATCTGATGGAAGCGGGCTGCGCCGCGCGGGTCTACAACCGCACGGCCGAAAAGTGCGCGCCGCTGGCCGGAAAGGGCGCGGTGGTCTGCAAGACCCCGGCCGAGGTCGCGGCCGAGAGCGACGTGATCTTTTCCATCGTGGGCTTTCCCTGCGACGTGGAGCAGGTGCTGCTCGGCGAGGACGGGGTTTTGGCCCACGCCAAGCCCGGCAGCGTGGTCGTGGACATGACCACCTCCGAGCCCTCGCTTGCGGTGCGCGTCTACGAGGCGGCCAAGGCGCGCGGCATCGCGGCCCTGGACGCGCCCGTTTCGGGCGGTGATCTGGGCGCGCGCGAGGCCACGCTCGCGATCATGGTCGGCGGCGAGGCCGAAGCCTTTGAGCGCGTCAGGCCGCTTCTCGAAACAATGGGCAGGAACGTGCGCCTCATGGGCGGGCCTGGTGCGGGCCAGCACACCAAGATGTGCAACCAGATCCTGATCGCGGGCACCATGATCGGCGTGGTGGAGTCGCTGCTCTACGCGCAGCGCGCGGGCATGGACCTGGACGCGGTCATCGACGTCATCGGCAGCGGCGCGGCCGGATCGTGGTCCATCAACAACCTGGGCCGCCGCATCGCCAAGGGCGACTTCAACCCCGGCTTCTTCATCAAGCACTTCGTCAAGGACATGGGTATCGCCCTGGCCGAGGCCAAGGCCATGAACCTGGCCCTGCCGGGTCTGGCCCTGGCCAACCAGTTCTACGTGGCCGCGCAGGCCATGGGGCTGGAGAACCTGGGCACACAGGGGCTTTACCAGGTGCTCGAACGGCTGAACGGGATTGCGCGGTAGCATCACGGCTTGAGAGCCGGGCGGCCAGAACCGTCCGGCTTTCCCGCATATGAAAAGATCGCCCCTCGTTTCCGTCCTCATGCCCTGCTTCAACGCGGCGGCGACGCTTGCGGCCGCGCTCGAAAGCATCCTGGCCCAGACCCTCGGCGACTTCGAGGTCGTGGCCGTGGACGACGGCTCCACGGACGCCACGGCCGAGGTGCTGCGGGCTTTCGCCGCGCGCGATACGCGCATCCGGCCCGTCTTCGCTCCGCACGGCGGCATCGTGGCCGCCTTGAACGCCGGGCTCGGAGTCTGCCGGGGCGAACTCGTCGCGCGCATGGACGCCGACGACCTCTGTCTGCCCGAGCGCCTTGCGCGGCAGGCGCGGATGTTTACGGACGACCCGTTGCTCGGCGTGGCCTCGTGCCGGGTGCGTTTTGGCGGCTGCGAGAACGCCTGCGCGGGTTACGCCGCCTATGTGGAGTGGATCAACGGGCTGCTCGGCCACGAGGAGATGGCGCTCTCGCGCTTCGTGGAATCGCCCCTGGCGCACCCTTCGGCCATGCTGCGCCGCGACGTCCTCGCGCGTTACGGTGGATATGCGGCGGGCCGCTTTCCCGAGGACTACGAATTGTGGCTGCGGCTCTTCGCGGCCGGGGTCCGCTTCGCCAAGCATCCGGACGAACTGCTCGTTTGGAACGACCCGCCAAACCGCCTTTCGCGCACCCACGAGAACTACGGGGTGGACGCCTTCTATGCGCTCAAGAGCGAACATCTCGCGGCCTGGCTGCGCGCAAACGCCGCCTCCTGGCCCGAGGTCGTTGTCTGGGGCGCTGGCCGCGTCTCGCGCAAGCGGGCGGAACTGCTGGCTGCCCTGGGCGCGCGGGTGAGCGCGTACGTGGACATCGACCCGAGGAAGATCGGGCAGCGGCCGGGCGGGGTGCGGGTGATCGCGCCCGACATGCTGCCCGCGCCCGGAGCCGGGCCGTTTCTGTTGACCTACGTGGCCAGCCGCGGCGCGCGCGGCGAGATCGCGGCGCACCTCGCGGCGCGCGGCTATCTCGAAGGCGCGCACTACCTGCACGCGGCCTGAGTTTGGTGACAAGCAAAGAGGCCGCCCCGTGAGAGGCGGCCTCTTTGTCTAACCCAAAGTGTGAACGGGGCGGGTTACTGGCCCAGCCACTGCTTCACCAACTCGGGGTTCTCGTCGATGAACCTCTTGGCGTTGGCGTAGCGGTCGGAGCCGGGCTCCTCGTTCCAGGCCATGACCATCTGCAACTGCTCCGGGTTTTCCCAGTGGAAGCGGTCGAGGAAGGCGTAGACCTCGGGCATGTCGTCCTTCAGGCCCTTGCGCACGATGGTCGCGATGTGCTCCTCGTCGCCGAGCACGCCCTTGGGGTCGTCGAGGTACTTCAGGTCCCACTTGCCGAACATCCAGTGGGGCGACCAGGCAGTGACCACCACCCAGCGGTTGTTGCGGATGGCGTCGCCCAGCGCGGCAGTCATGGTCGCGCCGCTGCCTTCCATGAGCTCCATCTTGTTCATGCCGTATTCCTTCACGGCGTCCTCGGAGAGGCGCATCAGGCCCGCGCCGGGGTCGATGCCGATGATCCGGCCGCCGAACTTGTCGGCGTTGGCGTTGACCTCGTCCAGGGAGGAGATGGTCACGTACTTGGGCACGGCCCAGCCGAGCTTGGCGCCGCCCACGATGGGGCCGAGGTTTTCGACCCGGTTCTCCACGGACTTGAGGTAGTCGGCGTGGGTCACGGGCAGCCAGGCTGTGACCATGCCGTCCACGTCGCCGGTGCCCACGGCCTGCCACATGGCGGCGGCTGCAACGGGCAGGATCTCGACCTCGTAGCCCATTTTTTCCTGGAGCACGGCTTGGGCCACGGCGGTGCTGGTGGCGGCGCAGTCCCATTCGACATAGGCTAGCCGGACCTTCTTAGCCATGGCGGGCATGGTCAGCCCAAGACAAAGGGCAAGTGTGAACATCACGGTAAGGAGTTTTTTCATACGCATGTGAACCTCCCGGTTAGGGTTACTGTTGTTTCTTTTCGCCGAAGCGCTGCAAAACGCGGTCGAGGATGATGGCCACGATGACGATGCCGATGCCCGCCTCGAAGCCTGCGCCCATCTGCAGGCGCTGGATGGCCCGCCAGACTTCGCCACCCAGGCCCTTGGCGCCGATCATGGCCGCGATGACCACCATGGACAGGGCCAGCATGACCGTCTGGTTCACGCCCGCCATGATCGTGGGCGTGGACAGGGGCAGTTCGAGCTTGACCAGCCGCTGCCAGCGGGTGGACCCGAAGGCATCGGCGCATTCCTTGAGTTCGCGCGGCACCTGCTGGATGCCCAGGCAGGTCAGGCGGATGGAAGGCGGCATGGAGAAGACCACGGTGGCAAAGACCGCCGCGACCTTGCCCAGGCCGAAGAAGGGGATGGCCGGGATCAGATAGACGAAGGCCGGCATGGTCTGCATCACGTCGAGCACGGGCATGACCACGCGCCTGATAGGCGTGCTGACCGCCGCCAGGATGCCCAGGGGAATGCCAAGGGCGATGGCCGTGAGCGTGGAAATGAGCACCAGGGCGATGGTTGAGACCGTGGCCGCCCAAAGGCCCATGTTCCAGATCAGACCAAGGCCCAAAAGAGTGAAGGCCGCGACGCCGGATTTCCGGGTCAGCCTGAAGGCCAGGGCAGTGGCCAGGATGATGAACAGCCACGGCGGCAGATACAGAAGACCGCCTTCCAGGGCGGAAAGCCCCGTATCCATGATCGCGGAGAAGCCCTTGGTCAGCCAGGAGAAGTTGTCCACCAGAAAATTGATGAAGCCTTCGATGGTGCTTCCAATGGGAATTCTAGGAATCATCCGCATTCCTCCCCCGCTCGGCGATGGCTCCGAGCAGTGCGCCGCGAACGATGACGCCCACGATGCGGCCTTTCTGGTTGGTCACTGCAAGGGGATAGGGCAGATCGTGCATGATCTGGATCAGTTCCTGGGCGGGCGTGTCCGGGCTCGCGGTGGTCAGGTCCGTGCGCATGATGGCGGAAAGATCGCGCTCTCCCGCCTCGATCTGGCGTACGCAATCCTCGGCTGAAACGATGCCTGTGAGGCGGTGGTCCGCGTCGAGCACGAAGAGGCTGGAGATGCTCTCCTTCTTCATCTTGCGAAGAGCCGCCCGAGGCCCGTCGTGCTCCAGGTAGGCTACCGCGGCCGGTTTGCGCATCACGCTCTCCGCCACGAGCACCTTGGTGATGTCCACCTCGGCCACGAAGCGCGAGACGTAGTCGTCGGCCGGGTTGGTCAGGATGTCTTCGGGAGTGCCTATCTGCACGATGGCCCCGTCTTTCATGAGCACGATGCGGTCGCCGAGCTTGAGTGCCTCGTCGAGGTCGTGACTGATGAAGACGATGGTCTTTCTCATCTCCTCCTGCAGCGAGAGCAGTTCGTCCTGCATGTCGCGGCGGATGAGCGGATCGAGCGCGGAAAATGCCTCGTCCATGAGCAGGATCTCCGGATCCAGGGCCAGGGCGCGGGCCAAGCCCACGCGCTGCTGCATGCCTCCGGAAAGTTGCGAGGGGTAGGAGTCCTCCCAGCCCGCGAGACCGACCTTTGCCAGGGCTTCGATCGCCTTTTCACGACGCGAGGCCGGGTCCTCGCCCTTGACTTCGAGGCCGTAGGCGGCGTTCTCGGCCACGGTGCGGTGCGGGAAGAGGGCGAAGTTCTGGAAGACCATGCCGAGCTTTTCGAGCCTGAGGTTGCGCAGTTCGTCGGGAGAAAGCGCGGTCACGTCGCGGCCGTCGATGAGCACGCGGCCGCGGGTGGGCTCGATGAGGCGGTTCAGGCAGCGGACGAGCGTGGACTTGCCGGAGCCCGAAAGCCCCATGACGACCACGATCTCGCCCTTCTTGACCTCGAAGGAGGCGTTGTTGACACCCACGCCCAGGCCAGTCTTTTCGAGGATTTCCTGTTTGTCCACTCCTTGTTCCAGGAGCGGAAAGGCTCGTTCCGGATTCGAGCCGAAGATCTTGAATAGGTTTTCGACGACAATGCTGCTCATTCGTCTCCCTGTGTTTCGCGATTTGATTCGTTGTCTATGGAGGCGTGTTATCATACATGCTGAAGATCATCTGTCAACCCCACATGTCTTTCATGGTATTTGAATGCATGATTATGCATTAATGCAGCTGGCCATTGAATAGTATATGGTGTTATGGATGGAATTTAATGGTAAATGTAGAGTCATTTCTTTAGCCAGCAATGGCTACGGTGGCTGTGCGACGTATCTTTCATTCATGTCCGAGAAGTGGAATGCAGTTTTCCTTGGATTATGTAAATTTTGCCTTTCCCAGGGCAGTGGGAAAGGGGCAAGGGCATGTAAAGCGGGGCGGCTGGGAAAAAGGGCTGCAAACGGGGAGGGAAGGCAAAAAAAGATACGTCGGCGTTTGCGGCCAGAAGGGGATGGCTCGTGCGCCGGAGTGTTCGGTCTGGTGCGGGTCGGTTTCCGGCCCCGTGTTGCACCGCGCTGGACGATGCCAGGCGGAGGCGGCTAACGGCGGTTCAGGATGTATCGCCGCACGGCCCGGTTGTGTTCTTCCAGGTTGGTGCTGAAATGATGCGTGCCGTCCATGCGCGAGACGAAATAGAGGTAGCGGTGTTCCTCGGGGTCCACGGCCGCCGCGAGCGCCGCGAAGCCAGGCGAGCAGATCGGGCCGGGGGGGAGGCCGCCGCGCTGATAGGTGTTGTAGGGGTTGTTGCGGTCGTCGAGGTGCCTGCGCCTGAGCCTGCCCTCGAAGCCCGGCCCCAGGCCGTAGATGATCGTGGGATCGGCCTGCAGGAGCATGCCGATGCGCAGCCTGTTGGCGTAGACCCCGGCCACGCGCCGACGTTCGTGCGGCTGGCCCGTCTCGCGCTCCACGATGCTGGCCAGGATGACCAGCCGGGCAAGCTCGTCGGAGCCGGGTCGCCCTTCGGGCCAGATCAGGGAGGCGGCTCGGCCGAACTCGCGCAGCATGGCTTCGACCACGGGCCTTGCGTCGTCGTCGTGGGGGCGGGGGAGGAAGTACGTCTCGGGGAAGAGGAAGCCCTCGGCCGAATCGAAGGGGATGTTGTGCGCGTCGAGCAGGGCGCGATCGTGCACGGCCCGCTCGAAGCTCTCGAAGCTGCCGAGCCCCGCCTCTTCCACGAGGCGGCCGGTCTCCCACCAGGTCAGCCCCTCGCGAACTTGCAGGCGGTGCAGGATGGGCTGGCCGCGCGTGAGGCCCGCGAGCACGGTCAGCGGGCTTTTACCGCGCGGCAGGAGGAACTCCCCGGCCTTGAGGCTGCCGCCCGTCTCTGTGAGGCGCACGAGCAGGAGGAAGGCCCGGGCGTCGCGGATCAATCCCTGCCCTTCCAGGCGCTGCGCGATGCCGTGAAAGCTGCTGCCCGGGGGAACCAGGAAGACGACCTCGTCGGCATCGGGGGCGGGAGCCTTGGCGGCGTCGATTTCGGCGTGCTCCGGCCGAGCGGCTTCCCCGCTTAAGTCCTCGGTCTCGCCCGCCATGCCGTGCTGCGCTGCGCCGTGGTCCGCATTCGGGGCCGCGTCGTCGGCGATTTCGGAAGCAGGGGCTGGCGTGATCGGGGGCGTGGTTTCGAAACTCGCCTTCATCGCTGTGGGAGGCGGCGCGAGCAGGAAGACGCCCGCGCCAACGCTAGCCAAGCCGAGCGCGGCCATGAGCGCGAGCGACGTGCAAAGGAGCACGGGCAGGGAGAAGACGCGCCGCAAGAGCTTCACGAAGCCGGCTCCGTGGCGTCCGTCGGGGCTGCCGTTCGGCGCTCGGCCAGAAAGCTTTCCAGGATCACTGCGGCGGCCTCGGCGTCGAGCCTCGCCTTGGTCTTCTTGGCGCGTGCGCCCGATTCGCGCAGCCTCGCCTTGGCCTCGCTGCTGGTCAGCCGCTCGTCCACGAAGTGCACGGCCAGGCCCGTGCGGGCCGCAAGCTTGCGGCCGAAATCGAGCGCTCGGCGCGACGAGGGGGTTTCCTCGCCGCCAAGCGACAAGGGGAGGCCCACGACCAGGGCCGCGACACCCTCCTCGGCCACGAGCCGGGCAAGCTCGGCCAGGTCGCGTTCCTCGCTCGAGCGAGGCATGACGCCGCGCGGCAGGGCCATGCGTCCCAAAGGATCGGAGAGGGCGAGTCCGAGCTTCTTGGTCCCGAAATCGACCGCCAGCACGCGCACCGCTACAACTCCACCGCCAGCCCCTGAACGAGCCTCAGGCCGTCGTGGGCGATCGCTCCGCCGATCGCCGTCAGGAGTTCCTTGCGCCAGTTCTCGCCGCACTCCAGGCGGGCCAGAAGCTCGACCGTGTGCAGCACTTCGCGTCCGGCCAGAGCCTCTGGACCCATCTCGATCAGGCAGCGCATGAGCCCCACCTTGCACGAGGGGCAGCCCACGACCACGGGCGCTTCGCGGCCCGCGCGCATCAGGTCGATGGCCAGGCGCTCCTTCTTGCGCTCGCGCAGCCGGTTGTAGATGGCCGGCGAGGTCAGCGCGCCAAGCCCGGATTCGCCGCAGCAGCCGGGCGTGTGCAGCACCTGGGCTCCGGTCAGCCCGGCCAGGACCTTCTGATATATCCCGGCGGCCTTGTTCGGGTGCTGGCCGGTCCATTCGGCATGACAGGCCGCGTGGTAGATGATGCGTTCGGGACCGCCCTCGGCGCGCTCCATGCGTTCGGAGAGGAACTGCGCCGCGTCCAGGTGGCGGGCCTTGGGACCGAAGGTGGCCTCGATGCCGTGGCGCGAGAGCGACTCGCGGCAGGTGCCGCAGGAGGTCAGCACGCTCGTGACCTTGAAGCCCTTGCGCGCGGCCTTGTCCAGCACCATGCGGATGCGGGCCACGTTGGCCCCGTAGTTGTTCAGGTAGGCCTCCTCCAGGCCTTGGGCCAGGAGGGGATAGCCGCAGCACAGGTGGCGGTCGGGCAGAATCACGCTCACGCCCCGGCGCAGGAGCAGCGCCAGGACCGCGAGGCCGATGTCGCGGTAGAACAGCCCCGCGCCGCAGCCCGGGAAGTAGAAGACGGTCTCGGGCACGTCGCGGGCGTCCTCGATCTCGCGCGGAGCGATGAGGAAGGCGTCGTCCAGGCCGATGGCCTCGGCCAGGTTGGCGAATCCGGGCGCAGGGCCCTTTTCGCGGAAGACCGGACTCTCCAGGCGGCTGCGCCAGGCCTTGGGGATCAGCCCCAGGCCGACGTTCTGCATCTGCTGGGCCAGCGAAAGGGCCTTGGCCGCCGTGGGCACGCGCTTTTCCGGCGCCTGGGCCAGGAAGTGCAGAATGCGGCTCTTGAGCGGATGGCCGCCCGCCTTTTTCTCCTCCAGGAAGGCGCGCATGTGCAGGGCCACGTTGGAGGAGTCGATCTTCACGGGGCAAATGCCCGCGCATTTGCCGCAGGCCGTGCAGTGCTCCATGATGCGCCGCAGTTCGCCCATCAGCCGTTTGTCCGGGCGGCCGGTGTGCAGGAGCGAATAGTAGATGGCCTCGATGAGCGCGCCCAGGGCGATGTTCTTGTTGCGCGGATGATAGAGGAACCCTGCGCGCGGGTGATACATGGGGCAGACCTGCTTGCACTTGCCGCAGCGGGTGCAGGTCTGGATGCCCGAGAGCAGGGTGATGAGCCGCTCCTTGTCGGGCAGGGCGGTGGTGGAGAGATCCTGGATCAAGCGGTTGAAGGAGAAGGTGTAGGGCTCCACGGTCAGTTCGCGGCTCACGAGCTTGCCGGGGTTGATGATGCCCTTCGGGTCCACCTCCTGCTTGTAGGCGCGCAGCGCGTCGATCTTCTCCTGCTCCAGGTGGCCGATCTTGGTGATGCCGATGCCGTGTTCGCCCGAGACCGCGCCGCCCAGCGCCATGACCTTGCGGAAGAGCTTTTCCACGGCCTCATGCACCAGGCCGAGCATTTCCGGGTCGTTGGAGTTGACCGGGAAGTTGACGTGGCAGTTGCCGTCGCCCGCGTGCATGTGGTTGGCCACGATGACGCGGGTGGCCTGCATGTCGCTCAGGATGGCGTCCAGGGCCTCGCGTTCGGCCGGATAGCGGCTGCGCAGGTCGTGGAAAAAGTAGGAGGCCTGCACCTCCAATTCCTGATCCGAAAGGTCTTTGACCGTGACCACGCCCTTGAAAATGTCCTTCACGAAGGCGAATTCCTGGTCGATGAAGGGGTCGGCCGGGTCCACGCCCGCAAGGTCCGTGACCTTCTTCAGGGCCTTTCTGTAGGCCACGGCCATGTAGTGCAGATTCATGTTCTCCAGGAAGTCGGAGAACTCCGGGATGACCTCCAGGGGAATGACGATATCCTCGTTGACCTTGAAGCCCGAGGTGCGCTTGGCGATGGCCGAGAGTTTGTGGCGGTCTTCCCAGAAAATCTCGGCCTGACGGTCGTCCTCGGCGGAGAAGACGTCCACGTTGTCGAAACGTCCGGAAATGGTCACGATGTCGGAAACGGCCTGGGCCAGGGCCTCCTCGTTGTCGGAGTCGAGCTGCACGAGCAGGACCGAGATGGGCTCGCCCTCGTAGGCGCCGGATTTCTTGGCGTAGCCGATGGCCTGCACGTATTTGGGGCCGAACTCTTCCAGGGACGATATCTTGACCAAGTCGCCCGCGTCGCGGATGCGGTCGCGCAGCGCCACGATGTCCTTGATGACCAGCATGGCGTTGTGCATGCTGCGTCCGAAGAATTCCAGGCACAGTGTGCGCGAAAGGGCGGGCTTTTCGTGGAGCACGAAACAGCCCTCGACGATGACGCCGTCCACGCCTTCTTTTTGCACGCCGGGCAGGCCGCCCAGGAACTTGTTGGAGACGTCCTTGCCCAGGTTCTTGCCCCGGATGTCGTCGCCCGAAAGGGTGATGGTCCGCGTGGTCTCGCCCTGCTCGTTCCTGATCTCGAAGACGGCCGCCTCCCCCGGCATGATCTTGTGGCGGGGGTGGTTCATGCGCACGACCTCGATGAGCTCGCCCGAGGGCATGACCATGGAGTAGGAGAGGATGTTGTCCAGGGTCACGCCGTATTCGAAACAGAACGGCCCGCCCGAGTTCTCGGAGATGTTGCCGCCGATGCTCGATCCCGCCTTGGAGGCCGGGTCCACGGTGAAGAGCAGATTCTGCTCGGCTGCGGCCTTGATGGCGTCGGCCGTGATCACGCCCGCCTCGGCGCACAGGGTCATGGAGTCGGGGTCGATGTCGCGGATGGCCTTGAGCTTGGAGAGCGAGAGGACGACCGAGCGCGTGAGCGCGGGGATGGCCCCGCCCGTGAGCCCTGTGCCGCCGCCGCGCGGGATGAGGGCGAAGCCCATCTCGGCGGCCAGGCGCACGATGGCCTTGACCTCGTCCACCGTGCCCGGCGCGAGCATGAGCATGGGCAGTTCCATGCGCAGGTCCGTGGCGTCGGTGGCCGTCTCGATGAGGCTGCCGCGCGTGGTGACGACGGCCTCCCTGGAGACCAGCGGTTCCAGGCGGCGCAGGATCTCGGCCTTGAATTCCTGCTCGTCGTCGAAATCCTTCCAGAACCGCTCCATGCCCTGGCGCACGCGGCCGCAGCAATCTTCCCCAAGGGTGGGGCAGGCTTTTTCCAGGGCCTCGGTCACGCTTTTCCGCACGAGCCCCGGATCGATGAAAGGGTTGTAGCGCACGAGGAACATCTCGCCCGCCAGGGCGCAAACTGTCTCGCGCACGCCCGTGGGCCAGGCGGCGGTTTCCGCGGCGGGGATGCCGAGCACTCGCGGCACGAGCCGTTCAAGTGGTATGGAGATGTGGGGACCTTTGTTGGGCATGGGTTCGCTTCGTCTCGAACGGCCGGGAGGCCGGGGGATTTTCCTTCTCGGGAAGAGAAGAAGAGTAAGATGTATGATGAGGATTGGCAAGCATGTGAAGGCGACCTGGGCTTGCAAGAGTCAGGGGAACCGGATAGGAGCCCGCCCACGTATTTTCGGCTTACCGCCGGAAACCAAAAGGAGCATACGACAATGACCGCGACGACGGTTGCGCGCCGCGTGCGCGCCTTCGCAGCCGCTTGGCTGCTCGTGATCCTGGCTGCCGGTTCGGCCTTCGCCGCAGGCAAAGAGACGCCCTTCTCCTTCGAGATGGTCGTGGCCAAGGCCAGGGCCCTGGCTCAGGAGCCTTACGCCTCGGAATCCGACCCGCTTCCGGAGTTCTTCAGGAATCTCGACTACTCGGGCTTCGGCGAGATCAGGTTCAACGACGAGAACATGCTCTGGCGCAAGGAAAAGGGCCCTTTTGCCGTGGCCTTCTTCCATCGCGGCTACCTGTTCACGAAAAAAGTGACCATCAACACCGTGGAAAAGGGCGCGGCCAAGGAAGTGCCCTTCTCCGAGAACTACTTCAACTATCAGAAAAGCGCCTATCCCCACGGCAAGCTTCCGAAGGACCTGGGCTTCGGCGGTTTCGTGCTCTTCCATCCGTACGAGCAGGGCGGGGAGTACCGGGAGTGCATGGTCTTTCTGGGTGCGAGCTATTTCCGGGTCAAGGGGCGGGACATGGAATACGGCCTCTCGGCGCGCGGACTGGCTATCGACACCGTGCTGCCCTCGGGCGAGGAGTTCCCCTATTTTCGGGAGTTCTGGATCGTCAAGCCCGAGAAGGATGCCGAGTCCATCACGGTGTACGCGCTCATGAACAGCCCGAGCGTCTCCGGCGCGTACCGCTTCGATCTGACTCCCGGCGAGACGCCGGTGGTGGACGTGCAGTCACGCGTCTTCGCCCGCGCGGACATCAAAAAGGTCGGCGTGGCGCCTCTGACGAGCATGTACTGGTATGGAGAGAACACCGGCCGATTCCCCAAGGAGGTGCGGTTCATCGACGATTTCAGGCCCGAGGTGCATGACTCGGACACGCTGCTCATGCACACCGGCGCCGGCGAGTGGCTGCTTCGCCCCCTCATGAATCCCAAAAGCATTCTGGTGAACACCTTCACGGACGAGAACCCGCGCGGTTTCGGCCTCTTGCAGCGCGACACCAACGTCTGGAACTACCAGGACATCGAGGCGGTCTATCATCTGCGGCCCAGCGCCTGGGTGGAGCCCAAGGGCGACTGGGGGCCGGGCCGGGTGGAACTGGTGCAGATCCCCACCGACGCCGAGATATACGACAACATCGTCTCCTACTGGACGCCGCAGCAGGAAGTCCGCGCGGGCGACGCCTTGTCTTTCGACTACCGTCTGACTTATTTCCACGGTTCGCTGCAAGACGTTCCCCCGGCGGGGTACGTGCAGGCCACGCACCAGATGCGCGGCGGCATGTGCGGCTCCGAGCCTTGTCGCGACGCGGTGCCCGGCACGCGGCTGTTTGTGGTCGATTTCGCGGGCGGAGAGTTGCCCGATCTGCCCGCCAACGCGCCCGTGGAGGCGGTGATCAGCCTCTCCGAGGGCAGCATCGCCAAGCTCATCACGGTCAAGAACCGTTTCATGGACGGCTGGCGCGTTTATTTCGAGGTCGCGCCGCCCGAAGGCGAGCCCAGGCCCATCGAAATGCGCGCCTACCTCAAGCGCGGGGATGACATCCTTACCGAGACTTGGTCCTACGCCTGGATGCGCGACTAGCAGACTGTTGAAAAAGCCCCGTCTGCCGCGTTGCCACGAAAGCGCCGATCCCTCGTGTATATTTTTATACACGTCGGGCCCGGCGCTTTTTTGCGCCTTGCATCCGGCGCTTTTTGAACAGTCTGCGGGTTGAAAAAACCCCGTCTGCCGCGCTGCCGCGAAAGCGCCGATCCCTCGTGTATGTTTTTATACACGTCGGGCCCGGCGCTTTCTCGCGCCTTGCATCCAGCGCTTTTTGAACAGTCTGCGGGGTTGAAAAAGCACCGTCTGCCGCGTTGCCACGAAAGCGCCGATCCCTCGTGTATATTTTTATGCACGTCGGGCCCGGCGCTTTTGTGCGCCTTGCATCCGGCGCTTTTGGGACAGGCTGCGGGCGTTGCTCTTCGAGTGGCCTGGGCTTGTTGACAAACCCCTCTTTCAGCGGCCTGGGCGCACTGAAGCCAGCCTAGGCTTTACGTAACGGCGAATCCGCCCCTGTTGGACGCCCTGTCGGCCCGAACCGGACCGGCGGGGCGCTCCTGTTTCCGGAAATGCCGTATTATTCCCGCCGTCGCCTTGCGCGGGGCATGAACGTGGGGTAGATATAGCGCAAAGGAGGCCGCCGCATGCCCCTCATCGACTACGCCGAGACGCTGGACAAGCTGCAAAAGGCCCTGGCGGCCCGCTACGCCAAGGATTCCGGCGTGCTGAACGCCCCAGGCAGCGCGGTGGCCTGCAAGATCGACCAGAACTACTGGCTCGTGGTGGAGCCGCTCTTCTCCCAGAGCCTGGCCGCCTGGTCCGGCGTGGCGCCAGAGGCCGCGCTTGAGACGCTGGTACGCACCGGCAACATGATCTCGCGCGCCGAGGCCGACGGGAGCCGCTCCCACACCCTGCGACTGCGCGTTTCCTGGCCCACCAGGCCCGAGGGTCTGGAAGTGGAGGCCGGGTTCGTGCTCGCGGAGTTCATGGAGCGTGCCCTGGCCATCTATGCCCGGACGGACGCGGTCCATGCGCTCTCGGACCTGCGCGTCAAGGCCGCCGAACAGGAGCGGGTGCTTCACTTCTTCGAGGGAAAGACGCCCCCAGGTCGTTGGACGTACGACGACCGGCCCTGAATTTGCATAAATTTTCGTTGCGTCGTCGACATGCATTGCCGATTAGCGTCGAGCATGTCCGATGCGCTCGCTCCATGGGCGTGGGGCGTGGCGGTTCTTTTTTCTTTTGCGAGAGCGGAACGTAACGATCCTGCGCGGCCTTGGGCCGCGTCGGCGAGGGGCCATATGTCCAATACCGTGAAGAAATCCGAGCGGTGCGACGACGCGCCACACTTGAGGCGCATCCACATCGACGACCTCGAAGTCGGGATGTACGTCGAGAAATACGGCCAGGGAACCTTCAAGGACCCTTTCGCCTATCCGCGCCAGGAGATCGTGGCCGTGGAGCAGATAGAGTTCATGCGCAAGAGCGGGGCTGTGGACGTCTTCATCGACCCCGGGCGGGGTGTGGGCGGAACGATCGCGCCGGACAGCGGCCTGCCGCTCGAATTCCTCGCCCTGGAGCACAAGATTCCGTTCGTGGACGAACTGCCCGTCGCGGCCGCGATCCACGCCAAAACGCTTCGCCACGCGCGCGACCTGATGGACGCGGCCAGGCGGCACGGCCGCCTGGACCACGCGGCCTCGCGCGAAATCGTCTCGGACATCGCGGCAAGCGTTGACCGCAACGAGTCCGCCGCCGCCTGCCTGGCCAAGCTCGGGGCGCGAAACGGCTACCATGTGGCCCACCTTGTCAACGTCGGCATCCTGGCCGTGCTCTTCGCCCGGCATCTGGGAATGTCCGAGGCCGAGACGCACGAGTTCGGCTTGGCCGGGCTTTACCATGATATCGGTAAGGCCAGGTTGCCCGAAGCCATCCTGAACAAGCCCGGCCCCCTTTCCCCCTGGGAGCGGAAACTGGCCCGCAGCCACGCCGTGGAAGGCTACCGCCTGCTGCGCGAGACGGACGGCATTTCCGAAGCCGTGGCCGGGGCGGCCCTGGAACACCATGAGCGGCCGGGAGGCAAAGGCTATCCGCGCGGTCTGGGTGACGGCGAGACGCACCTTTACGGCCGTCTCCTGGCCGTGATCGATGTCTTCGACGCCATCACCTCGGACCGCCCCTACGCCAGGGCCAAACCCGCAGCCGAGGCCTTCCGCCTCATGTACTCCATGCGGGGCAAGGAATTCGAAACCAGGATTTTGGAATTATTCATCAAATCCATGGGGATATTCCCGGTCGGCAGTTTTGTGCGCCTGAACAACGGGCATTACGCCGTGGTCTGCGAGGCCAATTCGGACCAGCCGCTCAGGCCCTCGGTCAAGCTCGTCTTCGATCCCCGGCTGCGGCCCTGCCGCGCCGAATTCGTGGATCTCGCCGACGCGAGCGGCCCGGACGGTCGCAACCGCCTGGAGATTCACGAAAACCTGGACCCGAGGCTGTTCGGGGTCGATGTCCTGCGCCTGCTGACCTGAATTCGGCCGCGCTCCAGGTAACCTCTCTCGCCTTTCCAGGCGGGTTGCGGGACGACGCGTCATGCGGCACAGTGTCCGTGCGGCCGTCTTCCCCCCCATTCGCGCCCGCGCATTCCTTCGAATCACCGAAAAGGAGCGCCCCATGGAATTCGTTTATCGCGCCATCGGTCTTGTCCGCTCGCCCCATGTCCGGGCAGAGGGAGCGCCCATCCAGCCAGCAGGCGCACGGGGCGTCGCGGGTCGCATCGAGCTTCTGCCCGAGCTTGCCCCGGGTCTCGACGACCTCGAAGGCTTTTCGCACCTCTTCGTGCTTTATCACTTCCACCACAGCCGGGGTTTCGAACTGTCCGTGACGCCATTTCTGGATGGCGATCCACACGGCGTCTTCGCCACGCGCGCACCGCGCCGCCCCAACTCCATCGGTTTGTCTGTGCTGCGTCTGGACAAGATCGAAAGCAACGTCATCCATCTTCTTGATGTGGACCTTCTCGACGGCACGCCTGTGCTCGACGTGAAACCCTACGTTCCGGCCTTCGACACGCCCGAGGGCGAAGTGCGTGCGGGTTGGCTGGAAACCTCGGGTCAGGGCGCGCGCCACGCCCGCGCCGATGCCCGGTTCACGCGCGGCGGTTGACGCGGGGCAGGGAATTCCCTTCGGCATCGCCGAAAAATGTGGCAAATATTTTCCGTTTTGTGCTATGCGAATTCGCATGGCTTCTATGCGTACGCATGGAAAACGGAGGCGGTATGGGACGAGGGGCATTCGCGTTTGCGCGGGAGAATATAGGCAATGTGGCGAAGGCGACGGCTATCGTCTGCCTGATTCTTCTAGTGCGCGAGATCGTGGTGGGCACAGGCGGCATCAAGTACGCCTACTCCCATCTCCTCTATGTGCCCATCATTCTGGGTGGGTTCCTGTGGGGCATTGTCGGCGGCGTAACCCTGGCAGTGCTGGCCGGAATTGCCGCGGCGGGCATTCCCATCGATACGGCCACGGGAGAGGTGCAGGAAACGGCCAACTGGCTTTTGCGGGCGGTCATCTTCGTCCTGGTGGGTGGACTCAACGGCCTGCTCATGGGAGTCAAGGACGCTTACATCCGCAGGGTGAAACAGATGCTCGGCGAGGCCTGCTCCTTGCTGAGCAACGTTTTCGGCGGCTTCTCCACGGCGATATCCTCCAAAGACACCTATACTGGGAATCACTGCCAGCGTGTGGCCCACAACGCCTACTCGATCGGTCGCCAACTCGGCCTGCCCGAAAGGGAGAGCCAGCGACTGTACTGGGCCGGGTTGCTGCATGACGTGGGCAAGATCGGCGTGCCGGACAGCATCCTGAACAAGCCGGGCAAGCTCACCGACGCCGAGTTCAACGCCATTCGCAAGCACAGCAAGGAAGGCTGCGACCTGGTGAATTCCATCGCCGAATCCTTGGAAGGCATCGCCAAGGGAATCCGTCATCATCACGAGCGATGGGACGGCAAGGGCTATCCGGATCGCGCCAAGGGTGAGGATATACACATTTTCGGGCGCATCATCGCCGTGGCCGACGTCTTCGAGGCCCTGACGACCAAGCGCCCCTACCGCGACGCCATGCCGGTGGAGGCCGCTTTGCAGGAAATCCGCAAAGGCAGGGGCACGCACTTCGATCCACTGGTCGTGGACGCCTTTCTCTCCGCCTACAAGAGCGGTCAGATATGGGTCGGTGAGAACAAGGCGGCGTGGTGCGTCCTGCCCTCGAACGTGGACGAGGAAATGGTCAAGGGCTGTCTGCACTGCCGCTGGTGAGCCCTGTGCCGCCAAAGAGCATGGGAGGCGGCGCGGCTTGGGGCTCAGGCGAGTCCGAGCAGGCGCGCGCCGTTCTCCATGAGCATCTGCACCTCGCCACGGCTCAGACCCACGCGCCGCATGAGTTTTTCCACCTCGTCGCAAGGATCGAAGAGCGGATAGTCCGAGCCGAAGAGGATGCGTTCGCGCGGGTGACGTGCGAAGATGGCTTGCAACAGATCGTCGGGGATGAAATCGAGGCTGGACGAGGTGTCGAGGTAGACGTCGCGTCCGGCAAGTTCTTCGAGGGCCCAGCGCCAGTGCAGGTAGCCGCCCAGGTGCGCGGCGATGATCGGTGTCTCGGGAAAGCGGTCGATGAGCGCTCCAAGCTTGATGGGACAGGAGGGGTTCTTGTCCGGCGGCAGGCGATCGCCCACGTGGAACATGACCGCGAAGCGCCCGGCAGCGGCTTCGAGCACACGCAGGAAGGCGGGGTCGTCAAGGAAGAAGCCCTGGAAATCGGCGTGGAATTTGAGTCCCCGGATACCGTTTCGCTCCAGGCGGGCAAGTTCGCCATCCAGATCCACGAATCCTGGATGCAGGGTCCCGAAAGCCACGATGCGTGGATCGCTGCGCTGCAATTCGATGGCCCAGGTGTTGGCCGGAATCACCTGGGCGGGATCCGTGGCGGCCACCAAGGCCACGACCTTGTCGATTCCGGCCGCCTGGGCGCGGGGCAACAGGTCGTCCACCACGCCCGTGCCCACGGGCTCGATACCGTAGTGGGCCTTGAGGTGGGCCAGGGCCTTGACCGCGATCTTGGGATGGAAGGCGTGCGTGTGGATGTCGATGCGCATGGGGAAGGTTTTTCGTCCGTCAATCGATGAAGAGGGCTTTCAGCCAGTCGGGGATGCGCACGCTTTTCCAGTCCGGGCCGATGGACGCATGCACGGTCGTGCCGGTGGTCAGCAGCGTCTGCAGGTCGGGCGGCCCCCAGACTTGATATACGAAGGTGACGGAGGCGCGACCCCACTCGGACACGGCGCAGCGCACCGCGACCTGCTCGTCGTAGCGTGCGGGGCGGAGATAGCGGGCCTCGGCCTTGAGCACGGGCAGAAGGATGCCACGTTTCTCGATCTCGGCGTAACTCATGCCGCGATCTCGGATGAGTTGGCTGCGGGCGCGTTCGAACCAGTGCATGTATTCGCCGTAGTAGACCACTCCGGCGCTGTCGGTTTCGCCGTAGGAGACGTGAAGGTGAAACCAGGCGTCGGGCACGGGGAATTCGTCGTTTCGAGTTGTCATGGCGTGCTCCTTTCGTCGCGAGGCGCGAATGTAGGCGAAACGGCGTTCTTTGGCAGCAAAAAAATCGCCGCCGGGCGCCAGGCTACTGAATAGGCCCCATCTGCTACGTTGCCGCGAAAGCGCCGACCTGGCCGCGTCGGTCCCGGTGTTGTTTTGCGCCTTGCGTCTGACGTTTTTTGAGCAGCCTGGGAAATGAAGCTTGTCAACAAGCTCACCGCGAAGGGGTCAATCCATGTGGCCGCGAGCCTCGCGAAGGTCGTCCAGTGGGGGCAGGGGGACACCCAGTTCTCGCATGGCTTGTGCGTGGCGGTGCAACTCCTCGCGTGCGGATTCGATGGCCCGGCGGGTGCGAACGGCGCGCAGACAAAGCCAGGAGGCCGTGGCGAGCGCGCCGAGGAGGGCCACGCGGCCGAGAAGGTCATAGTCGTAGCCGACGAGAATGGCGAACAGGAGAAGCGCGGCGATGACGCACAGCGAGCGCAGGATGAAGGCGTGCTCGCTTCTGTGCGTTGCGAGCAGGAAAGAGGTCACGAGCAAGAGCGCGTTCAGTTTCTCGATGCGGCGCTCGCGGCCGGAAACATGCGACGGGTTCTCGGTATTCATGGGCCACCTGAAGGCACCCTAGGCGCGCGGGATGCGAGGGAAAATTATTTTTTGTTGTTAATCTCGTTGACATTGGTTAACATCGCGGGTATCGAAAATGCGTGGCACGTGATACGTGTCACCTGTCCATAAGGGGCCACAAGGCGCAGGCAGGAGGAAGCGGTGAGCGCGACGGCATTCGAGAGATTCTTCGCCAGGGTGTGCAAGGCCGCGGGCATAGAGTCGCAGCAGGAACTTGCCCGGCTTCTGGGCGTGAACCGCTCGGCAGTGACCCAGGCCAAGCGGCGCGGAGTCGTTCCCGCGGCCTGGCCCGATCGGCTCGCCCGGCACTACGGCTACGACGCGCAATGGCTCGAGACGGGCGAGGCGTCATTCCGAAACCGGACCGCTTGCCAGGAGGCGGAGGTCTCCCGGGCATTTTCCGAGGACGAATTCAGTGCCGTGCCCAAAGTGCGCGCGCGGCTGTGCGCGGGCGGCGGGTCGTTCGAGAGCGGCGCGGAGGTCGAGGAGTACTACGCCTTCAGGCGGCAGTGGTTGTCGCGCAAAGGCCGGGCCGACAGCATGGTGCTCATGGACATCTTCGGCAACTCCATGGAGCCGGAAATCCGCGAGGGCGACACCGCGCTCATCGACCAGTCGCAGCAAAACGTGATAGCGGGCGGCATCTATGCGGTCGGCCTGGAGGACACGGTCATGGTCAAGCGGGTGGAGAAGCGGCCCGGTGCGCTGGTGCTGCTCAGCGACAATCGGGATTATTCGCCGATCGTCCTGCAGGGTGAAGAGATTTCGCAGGCGCGGGTCATCGGCAAGGTGGTCTGGATAGGCCGCGAATACCGCTGAACCTTGTCTGTGCGGAACCGATCTGCGCGTTGTCGCTGGCGGTGGCTGTCAGCGGGCGGTGCTTGGGCGCGCAGCCGGTACGTTGCTATCCGCGTGGCTGTGGCGAGTCGGACAAGGCCGTGCGAGGGTTGACGGAGGTTGCTTCTGGCAGTGGGCTAGTGGTTGGAATCGGATAACCGCGATCCGGGGAGATCGCGCGAAACGCGAGGTGCGTTATGCATGGCAACAGGGCCGTACGGCCTGTTTTTTCGGGCCCTGGTGTTAATTTTTGTGAACAAATGTCGTTTGCGACGAAGCAGGAGGTTGAGACGATGCAGCGCAGGATGTGCGAATGCGGCAGGGACATCTGGGTACAGTACAGGATCAGCGGCACGGTCTGCCGACCGGTCTTCTGGAGCGTCAGCCTCAGGGCCGGCCGCACGGTGCACGTCTGCCCCTCGTGCGGCGCGTTTTTACACATCGACGCACTCCAGTAGCCGGTCACGTCTCAATGGTGTTGTCCAAGAGGCCGGTTATGGGCTAGGGTGTGCGGGAATCAGCAGATTTCCGCATGGAGGACAATCATGAGCCGACTTCTGTATCTCAAGACCTCGCCACGCTCCCGGTCCCATTCCGTGACCGTGGCGGACGCGTTCGTGGCCGCCTTTGCGGCCGCTCGGCCAGATGTGGAGATCGTCACGCGCGATCTGTTCGCAGAGGATCTGCCGCCTTTTGACGGACCGACCTTGCAGGGCAAATACAACGTCATGCACGGGCTCGATTACTCGCCCGAGGAGCGGAAAGCCTGGGACGAGGTCGTGCGCATCATCGAGGATTTCGCCTCGTTCGAGCGCTACGTGCTGGCGGTGCCCATGTGGAACTTCTCGATCCCCTACCGTCTCAAGCAGTACATCGATATCATCTGTCAGCCGACCCTGACCTTCATGCCCAAAACTGACGGGAGCTACGAGGGACTCCTGAAAAACAAGCGCTGCTACGTGAGCTACGCGCGAGGCGGTGTTTATACGCCCGGCACGCCCGCTGCCGACATCAACTTTCAGTCGACCTATCTGGAATTCATCCTCGGCTTCATGGGCATCACGGACGTGGTTACGACGGCCGTGGAGGGCACCCTTATGGGGCCGGAGGTGACCGAGAAGTCAAAGGCCGAGGCGTTGTCGCGGGCCAAGGAACTGGCAGCGTCTTTCTGAACCGGGCCTACTGGAGCTTCTCGCCCAGGTTCTGGCGGAATCTGGCCACGCGGGCGCGGATGTAGTCGGCCACGAGCGAGCCGCCGTCGTCCTCACTCGAGCGCTCCAGGCCGTAGGCCGCGAGATCTTCGGCCATACGGCGTTCCATGGTTTCCGATTCCAAGTACATCAGGAAGGCCAGAAGCAGGGAGGTTTCGTTCTCGCGCGATCCGTCGCACAGGTGCTGGATCTGTTCGATAGGCACGGTCTCAAGGAGCCGGTCCGCGAACATGGCCGCCCACCCGGCGTAGAGCTTTGGCAGCACGGGCGGCACGAGCGCGGCGAGCTGTTTGGCGGACTCGGCACCAACGCCTGGGCAGGAGACGGCCAGATAGTCGCTCAGCGCTTCCGCGCGGCTGGCTTCATCGCGGCAAAACCGCGCCAGGACCACGGCCCGGATGTGGGCGTGCAGCCGTAATGCTTCGTCACTCATGAGGCTCTGACCTGGCTCTTGGGGCACGTGTCGCGCATGAAGCAGATGCGGCAACCGCCGGAGTAAGGCATGGGCGTGAAGACCGCGTATTGGCGGTTGACCGTGCCTTCTTCGTTCCATTCCAGGCCAAGGCGCTCGAAGGCCTTGCGGATGTCCCGGGTAGGCTTGGTCAGCGGCGCGCAGCCGCCGGCCGCAACTTCGGGGATCAGGCTCGCCGTGGCCTGCATCACCAGGGCGATGGCCAGGTTGTGCGTGGCCAGCCCGTCGGCGGGCGAGGTTTGCCAGGTTTCCTCCACGTCCTCTTCCACTTCGGGTTCGAGATAGACGATGAGGTGCCCGGCCGCGCGGCTGTCGCCCGATGCGGCGAGCTTGAACGCCCTGAGCCTCTCGCTCCAGCGCGCCCACAACGGTTCGAGGCGGTCCAGAAGGCCCTGGTCGATGCGGCTGTCGCCGCACAAATCGAGATAGTACATGAGGTCGAATTCGGGCTCTGGCTTGAGCGCCGTGGCTTTGATCTTGCTCACGGATTGTCCTTGTGGTTCTGGGGTTACAACGGCGGCCAGGCTTCCCCCTGGACCGGAGGGCTGGCCGCGTGCCGGATGTGGCATGCGCCCGGTCTAAAAGGGGATTCCCTTGAGGATGTTGATGTCTTTCGGAATGCCCTTCCATTCTTCGTGCGAGATGCGCCCGTCTCCGTCCTTGTCCACGGCCGCGAAAGCTCGGGCCGGGATGCGGGCCGACGAGGCCTCGCCAAGCGAGACGGATCCGTCTCCGTCGAGGTCAATGGCCGAGAAGTCGGGCAGATGATCGGAAGGATCGGCGGGTGCACAACGGATGTGGCGGCCGTCGAGGTCGTAGGCCACGCCCATGGTCTGGCCGGGCTTGAGGTATATCTTGCGGCAAGTATCGCCTGACCATTCGTCCGGGGTCTTGGGATCGATGCGCACGAATTTTATCTTGGTCGTGCCGTCGCTGCGGTCGAAGCACAGCTTGTCATCGGCGGGGCAGCAGAAGGAGTCCATAGTCCTGGGCGCGATTTCGAGATAGGTCAGGCTGCCGGTTTTGCTGAAGACGCGCACGGTGTCGCGAGTCTTGTTGATGACGCCGAAACAGGCGTCGCCCGCCTTCGCAGCGGTCATTCCCGGGGCGGCGACGAGCAGTGCGGCGGCGAAAATGGCTTTGGCGACAATGGATAAACGGATCGCGTGGGGCATCGTGGTCTCCGTTGCATGACGTGTCTGTGGTGATAGCGGTGGGAAAGCCGGGCGTCAACCGGCCCGACGCCTTTACAGGGAATCGCGAACCACGTATTCAGTCAACGGGACACAAAAAGGATATGATCGGCAACCTGACCTACTTTCTGCTCTTCGTCGTTACGACGTTTCTGCTGTTCATCTTCCTCTACGCGCGGTATTCGCGCTTCCAATCCGACATCAGCGCCAAGCAGGGGGATGTGCGGGATCTGGAAGAGAAGAATCAGCGGCGTATCGAGGCCCTCAAGGAGCAAATCCGCCTCAAGCGAATGGAGGCACAAAGCCTCGGTCAGAAGCTCGACGCGCTCAGACGCGACGTGGGGCTCTAGCCGCCATGCTCTGGCTCGTGCTTCTTGTGGCGGCGCTGGTGGCGAGCATCGCGGTCAACAGATCTATGACCCGGTGGTATCGTCGCACCATGCGTGACCTCAAACGACGCGAGGCCATTCAGGAGATACTGCTGCGCAAGCAGCGCAAGCAGCTTGAAAAGCTGGAAGCCTCGGTCAAGGAGATGCGCGAGACCTGTGAGACCTTCGAGCGACTCGCGGCACGGAACGAGTTGGAGGGAAACACCGATCCGGCGGAATGGCTGCTGCACAACCGCAAGATCACCCTCTCCCAATACCTCAAGGCCAAGAAGCTGGCCGAGAAACGCGGCATTCGCGTCATCGACGCCTGTCTCGAGATCGGCTCCATCGACAACGCCACGTTGCGCGAGGCCCTTGCGGCCACGGATCCAAACGGCGATCCCCTCGCCTCGGCCCGGCGAGCCACCGCGCGCCAGGGCGATATGGCCGATCGTCTGAGCCTGCCCGGCAAGATCAAGATGCCCTAGCAGGCCGGAGAAAAGGTGCCATCTGCGGCGTTGCCGTGAAAGCGCCGACCCCTCGTGTATACTTTGATACGCGCCAGGCCGGCGCTTTCGTGCGCCTTGCAGCTGACGCCCTTTGACCGGCCTGTCGGTGCGTGGCGTGAAAACTCCGCGCTGGCAGATTGGTCAAAAGCCTCGCTTGCGGGATTGCCGTAAATCCTCAGCGGCCGCAGCACTTCTTGTGTTTGGTGCCGCTGCCGCACGGACAGGGATCATTGCGGCCCACCTTGGCTGTCTTCGGCTGGTCCGCCGTGCGCTGCATGCCCTGCACGTAGAACCACTCTGCACCTTCGCGGCTGAAGAGCCCGCGCTCGTGCATTTCGTGAGGCTGGCCGTCGTGTTCGAAGCGGGCGATGAATTCCACCTCGCCGCGCGTGTCCTTCGGGCCTCCGTCTGCGGTGTCGAGCACCGAAAGGCCCGTCCAAATGCAGTCGGCCGACCACTGCGCGGCCTTATTCTCGTCGAAGCGTTTGCGTTTGGAGGGGTGCAGAGAGCGGCGCAGATGGGCCATGTCGCCGGTGGCGTAGGCGCTGTAGCGCGAACGCATCAAGGCCTCGGCCGTGGGCGCGGGTGCGCCGTTCAGGATAGGGCCGCAGCACTCGGTGAAATCCTTGCCGGACGAGCAGGGGCAGTCGTTCATGAATTTCTCCTCGGGCAGCGCCGTGCGCGTGCCGGTGTGATAGATTGGCGCTGACGCGCAAAGGGTTTTTGCTTTGCGCTTCCGGTGATATGTTGTCCAGAACGAAAGACGTGGGACGCTTCGTGCCCCGGGTAGTATATGACCGATTCGGGAGTCAATCGATGAGTTTGAGGACAGGTGCGGTGGTCCCGACCGGAGAAGGCGACATGGACCTGACGCGCGATCCCATCTGGCGGCTGGTGCGCGCCATCGCCGCACCCGCGAGCGTGGGCTTCTTTTTTCACACCATGTTCAACGTGGTGGACACCTGGTTCGCCGGACAGATTTCGACTCTGGCCCAGGCCGCCCTGTCGCTCTCCTTTCCTGTCTTTTTCCTCGTCATCGCCCTGGGCAACGGCCTGGCCACGGGCACGACCGCGCTCATCGGCCAGGAACTCGGCGCTGGCCGCCGCCAGGATGGAGCGCGCCTCGCGGCCCAAGGGCTGACGTTCGGGCTTTTGGCGGGAGCGCTGCTCTCCATCGGCGGAGTGCTGGCCGCGCCCATGCTCTTCGCCTCCCTGGGCGCTGCGGACGAATACCTGGGCATCTGTCTCGCCTACATGCTGCCCATCTTCGCGGGCGGCTGGATGTTCATCGTCATCTATCAGTTCAACGCCGCACTTCAGGCCCAGGGAGACACGCGCTCCAACCGGAACTTCCTGATCTTGGGCTGCCTGTTGAACGTGGGTCTCGACCCGCTTTTCATCTACGGGGTGAGCATCGGTCCGCTGCACGTGCCCGCAATGGGCGTTGCGGGAATTGCCTGGGCCACGCTCACGGTCCAGGCGATGGGCGTGGTCTATTTGGCCCGGCGGCTCAGGCGTTCGGGGCTGCTTGGCGGCCTCGTCCCGGCCGATTTCGTTCCCCGCCGCACGGCCATGGCGGCCATCCTGGGGCAGGGATTGCCCGCGACCCTGAACTATTTGTCCATTGGCATCGGCATCTACATAATCACCTGGTTCATCGCCCCGTACGGGCACGTTTCGGTTGCGGCCTACGGCATTGCCACGCGCGTGGAGCAGATCGTGCTTCTGCCGTCCATCGGCCTTGGCGTGGCCGCCTTGGCCTTGACCGCCCAGAACATGGGAGCTGGGCGTTTCGAGCGCGTGCGGGAGTCACTCCGGGCCACGCTCGCGGCAGGGCTCTCGATCATGACGGCGGGAGCGGTGGTCATCTATGTGTTCGCCCACGAGCTCATGGGACTGTTCACGGCCGACGCCGAGGTCATCGCGGCCGGGGCGCGGTATTTGCGTATCGAGGCCTTCGCGCTCGCGGGCTACGTGGTGCTTTACGTCCACATCTCTTCGCTGCAGGGAGCCAAACGGCCGATGTTCGCCATCTGGATAGGCCTGTTCAGGCAGATCATCGCGCCGCTCATCGTCTTCAGCCTCGTCACCCGCGTCTTCGACGCGAGCCTTGTCGGCGTGTGGTGGAGCATTTTGGGCATCGTCTGGTTCTCGGCGCTTGTGGCAACGATTGTTGGCCGCCGCATTCTTGAGAGGGCCATGGCGCAAGCTGAGGCGGCCGTGTCCTGTTCCGTGACAGTGGATGTGAAGGCCTGTGAGGGCTCGCCGTGATCGTCGTCGCGCCGGATCTTTCCATCCCCGAGAGCGAGTTGGAGTTCTCCTTCGTCCGTGCTGGCGGGCCGGGAGGGCAGCACGTCAACACCACGAGCACGGCCGCGGCCCTGGTCTTCGACGTGGCCGCCTCGCCGTCGCTTTCGCCCGACCAGCGCGAACGGCTTTTGGACCGGCTGGCCTCACGTCTGGATTCGCGGGGCAGGCTGCGCATCGTGGCCCGGGGAACTCGCAGCCAGGCGGACAACCGCGCGGAAGCGGTAGCGCGGCTGGCGCGCATTCTGGCGCAGGCCCTGGCGGTCGATGCGCCGCGGCGTGCGACCAAGCCGGGCCGCGCGGCCAAGGCGCGCCGGGTGGCGACCAAGAAGTTGCGTGGAAGGGCCAAGAATCTGCGCAAGCCGCCCGATCCCGACGGCTAGGGCACAGGCTGCGCTGCCTTCGTAGTGTGCTAAAATGATGAGAAAAGAAGAGTAGCCAACGCACTCGCTCCCCATTCTTTTTTCCAGCAGCTTGTGCCATTCTTCTTTACAAATGCATTGCGGAGAGGTAAGTAGAAAGCAATGGCGAAGGTGGTCTTCGTCAGATCCGTTATAATGCGAACGGAGGGTGCTGGCCGTTAACTTCAACTCCCATACCCGGCAAATGAGTGCCGCAATGGATTCGCCCGTTCGCGCGTCAGTTCCCTGAGCCGATCTCGGGAAACAACCGGACAATCCGGTATAGCGCGACTACGGCGAATCCTTTTGTGCAAGCTATCCGATATCGAATCCCCTCCTGTAGCAGTTTTTGAATATCGCATCACATGCTCGATGCGGCGAATCCTATCTTCTCCACGTCTTTTTTCGATTCCGCAAAGCTGTTCGCGTGCGCAATACGCGGCAAGACTCCCGCAATGCAAGAGTCTGAGCGAGACTTTGAGCGGGCAAGGGGTCAGGCGAGCTTGATCCAGGTCAGTTCGTGCTTGTTGTGGGAGAGGTGCATAAGTCGAGAGCCGGGAATAGCCTTGAAGGCGTCGAGCGTTTCGAAGGTTCCTTTCTCGCACGGCCCCTGTAGTTTCACCGTGCACACGAAACGGCGGCATTCTCCCTCCAAAAGCCAAGTCCTCACCATCTGCAGCAATCTTTCAGGATAGCAGATCACGTCCGAGAACAACCAATCCACCGCCCCGGCAATGCGTGGCTCCAGCGCAAAGGCACTGCCCAGGCACGTTTCCACAAGGGGTAAGTGGGCTATCCTCGGGTCGAGCGGGGCCTTGTCGATGCACAGGACTCGCGCGCCGAGGGATTGCAGCACATATGCCCAGCCGCCGGGGCTGCCGCCGAGATCGAGGCAAAGCTGACCCGGCACGGGCCGTTCGGGCAAGAGTGTCAGGGCTTCCCATAGCTTGAGGTAGGCCCGGTTGGGGGGATTGACGGTGTCCTCCTCGAAATGTGGCGCGCCATTGGCGAAGGGGCTTTTGCAGCGCGGCGAGGCGATCAGCGTGTGCTCGTCCCACAGTGTGAAAGCTCCAAGCGGCGCGCTTGGTGCGGGCGCGCCGAAGACGAGGTGCCGGGCGGAGACGGGCGGGAGTTTTTCGACGACCAGTGCGGTGCGGCGGTAGTGTCCTACGGGCACGGCACTCCAGTTGCGCTGCATGGCCCGGAGCGTGCGGGCAGTCTCGCCGATGGAGGCGACGCGCGCAACCATTGCCTCCAACCATACGTTTTGCGCCCAGGCTGCGTCCACGGGCGAGCCCTCGGCCACGAAGAGCGGATCGCGCCGCGCGAGGACCACGACACCCATGTGGGCAAGCTCGCGTGCGAGGTCGTCGGCGTAGTCAGGGGCGGCTTGGTAGACCGTCAGATTTTGGTTGAGTGGCAGGGGGGAATCGTGGGTCATGGCCGGGCGGAGTATACGTCGCGCCGCCCGGCCGCGCAAGACTCAGGCCGCGTGCCCGAAGAATGTTTCCATGGT
Source organism: Alkalidesulfovibrio alkalitolerans DSM 16529 (assembly GCF_000422245.1). NCBI lineage: Bacteria > Pseudomonadati > Thermodesulfobacteriota > Desulfovibrionia > Desulfovibrionales > Desulfovibrionaceae > Alkalidesulfovibrio > Alkalidesulfovibrio alkalitolerans. The sequence continues at coordinate 23,916 of NZ_ATHI01000002.1, read as the reverse complement.
CGCGGCGAGCCATTCGTCGAGTTCGGCGCTTGCGGTCATCACATCGTCGGGGGTGATGCCGAGCCGAGTCAGGGCCGCGATGTCGAGGCGAGGAATGACGAATTCACCGTTTGCGGCGGGATACAAGGTCGTGACCATGATGTCGGCCACATGGGTCAGGGCGGCTCCCACCCCAGCGTCTTCGCGGGTAGGCGTGTGGTGGCGCAGGACCGCCAAGGCCAAGGGGAAGGGCAGGTTCCACTTGCGCAGGAGCATGCCGCCGAAAACGGCGTGGTCCAGACCGCAAGCTGCCTCGGCGTCGCCGATGGCCATGCCCTTGGCGCACAGTTCGTGTACACGGCGGGCCCGGTCCGGCGCGGCCACGCACAGGGCCAGTCGGCCGATGTCGTGCAAGAGTCCGGCCGTGAAATGCCGCTCGGGCTCGGAAAGTCCCAGACGCAGGGCCAGTGCCCTGGCGGCGAGTCCGACGCCCACACTGTGCCGCCAGAAGTCCACGAGATCGATAGTTTCATCCGGCATTTCGCCGAAAAGACGCGCTACACAGGCACCCGTGGCAAGCATGTTCAACTGGCGCATGCCCAAGACGGCCACGGCTCGTGAAATCGTTTCGATGCGCTGCGGGCAGCCGTAGAAGGCGCTGTTCACCAGGCGCAGGATGAGCGCCGCAAGACTCGGGTCGCGCGCGACCACGGAGGCCAGATCCTCCACCGAACTCGTGGGGCGCGCGGCTGTGTCCTGAAGTTCCGTCAGGACGCCTGGCAGGCTGGGCAGGCGAATGTCGCGTTGCAAAAGGTCCACGGGGTCGATGCGCGGGTTCGGCTCGGTGATCGGGGGGCGCTCGCCTCGTGGCATAGACCATGCGGACGCGCCGCCACTGTCCAGAATTCGGGCGAGGCGGGCGACGGCGAGAGAATGTAGCGCCTCTCCAACCGGGTGGTCGATGTCATTGGCGACAAATCGCGCCGCGCAGATCGGGACTGCCTTGGCAATACTTTCCGTCGTGGCCGTCATGCAGTCATCCTCGCGTTCGCGCTGGTCGCCTGGGAGCGGCAGTCTCGCCCGTATCGCAGCCGGACGGCTAAGGTCCGGGCGCGTTGGGCGAAAATTCCCCTTTGCGAAAGCATACCGCAAAGACGGAATACGAAAAAGTGGGGAAACACGTTATTTTTCGGTGTGCCGAAGAAAAATGTGACATTCGTCGCGCACGTCCTCTACCCGCAGGCAAGCGTATCCGGCCGTTGGGGCGGGAAACGGAAGGCCGCGATGGAACGCGCCGTCCAGAGGGACGCCTGTGTCGGACATGCGTCGCGCCGTTCTCTCCCCCCTGAGAGCCGACTCGGTTCGCCTGGCTTTCCGACCGCGCCTGCGTTTAGAACTTGCCCGCAAGGCCTCGTCTGCCCATTTCGCGCTTCTTATAGAGGTCGAAATTGAGCCGCTGCACGGGGTCGTTGTTCCGACGGCGTCGCAGTCCCCGAAGGGCCGCAACCGCCACCGCCGCGAAAATGGAGGCCGTAAGGATCGTGATCAGGTCCATGGTCTTCCTCCCATCCGTGAAAGACCTTCCCGCCGCCGTTGGAGATGGCGGGAGGTTACTTTCACTCTTACACGAATCGGGAGTCCATGTCTGCCTTCACGGCGCGAATATGGCCTTCTCTGGATGGAATTCCGGCTCGAAATCCTTATGGGGCAGGGATTTTAGGGAAATAATTTTTTATTCCATGTAAAAATAATTGCTTAGGAAAAGTTGAATTTTTCCTGCGCATTGCGGGGTGTCCGTGAACGACGTTCGCGGTCCTGCTAGTCGTCGATCTGGGCCAGCCAGCCGTTCAGGGCGTCCACGATCATCCTGGCCTGCTTGGGGCTTGAAATGATGAACTTGGACTGCTGCTTGTAGCTGCCGCCGATCTTTCTGTAGCGGCGAATGGCGTAGCGATCCGGTCCGAAGTCGTCGAGCTTCGGGTCGTACTGGCGGAAACGGAAGAGGATCGTGGTCCACTGGCCCTTGCTGAGCACGACCTTGTCGAGTTCCTCGACGGTCTGGCGGCCGTCTTCCTCGTAATTGACCGTGATGTCGTCGATGGTCTCGAACATGGCTCCTCCCGGGTGTTGTCGATGTGTTGCGGCCTTGACGGTCTTTAATCTGCGCGGCCTGCGCAGGATGCTCTCTACAGGCCCTTGGCGCGGCAGGCAAGGTGTTCGCACTCAAAGCCGCCTCGTTGCCCGGGCTTGCCAAGCGCGGGAAGAAAAGACATGTTGCAGGCGATCGAAGGGAAAAAAACCCTTGACCTGACAAGTCGATACGAGTGCAATCCAGGCATGAACCAGACAACTGCTGAACGCTTTATCGGTGTCTTTTCCGTGCTCAACGTGAGCAAGATCGGCGCTGGAACAACCAAGCAGAAAAACGTGCAGACCATGTTCGTCTATGCCGAGGAACAGGCCAACGGCACGTATTCCCTCCGTTATCTGAACGACAATTTCGTGCCCGTAGGCAAAGCCTGGAGCGTCGAGCACGAGGCGCTGCTCGCGGATTTCACGCCCGAGCCCGACCTGTACATGAACAAGGTGCGGCCGGCGGTGCGCGAGTTGACCAAGACCATCGCCAGGGCGGAGCGGCTGCGCGAGAAGGGGCAGACCTACAGCGCCGAATACGAGTTCAAGCAGGCCCTGCGCATCGACGAAACCAACATCCGGGCGACGTTCGGCTTCGGTCTGACCTACCTCGACCGGGGCGAGACGCACAAGGCGGACCTTGTTTTCCGTCGCCTCATTGAGCTTCAGGCCGGTTTTGACGTCGAACACAAACATCTCTTCAACGAATTCGGCATCAGGCTGCGGAAGGCGGGATTGCACGATCAGGCGCTTCAATTTTACTCCCGCGCCGAGGAGTATTGCACCAGGGACGAGAACCTGTTGTACAATTTCGCTCGCGCGTTGGTGGGCAAGGGGCGTGCCGAGGAGGCCACCGAACGCCTTGAGCAAGCTCTTGCGCTACGGCCTGATTTCTACGAGGCTAGAAAACTTCTGGCCTGGGTCAGAAAAAACTCCGCCACGATCTCGTCGAGCGGAGGGAGCGCCGCAGACATTCCCGGAGAGTTCGCGGCCATCGATGAGCACGAGTGAGGCCAGGTTTCATGGACGCCAATTTCATCGGACTGCACCTTCTGCACAAGGGCGTCATCGACGCGCGGCAACTAACCGAGGCGCTCAAGCGCCAGCGCGAGGGCAATCGCCGCATCGGCGACATGGCCGTGAGCCGGGGATTGCTCTCTCGCGCGCAGGTGACCGAGATATTCGAGGCCCAACGGAAACGTGACAGGCCCTTCGGCGAGATCGCCCTGGAGATGGGCATGCTCGGTCAAAAGGATCTCGATGATCTCTTGTTCTCCCAAAACATCCACAACAGCCATCTGGGAGAGGTGCTGCTGGAAATGGGAGTGCTCACGGCGGATCGCCTCAGTCCGTTGCTTGAGGAATTTCACGCTGAAGAAGACCGGCGCGGGGAAGCCCGCCGGGTGTTTGGTGAAGGGGTTGCCGCCGTTGCCAGGCAGGTGCTGGCCGAGGCCCTCGCCCGGGCATTTCTGCGTTTCATGCACCAAGAGGTCAAGCCTCTCGCTGCGGCCGATTGCGCAGACGATGCGGCCGAGGATTTCTGCCGCCGCTTGGTCGTGACGCTCGGCGACGGCGAGAAGCTCATCTTCGCGCTTCTCCTGCCATGCGAAGCCGCGTCGGGCCTGGACGGACCGGGGCGCTTGGAGGAAGACGTCCCGTCTGGACCCATGGCGGACGGGATATGGGATATCGTGGCGGGCTACATGCGCGCCGCGCTCGGGGCGCGGGGAGTGCCTGTCAAGGAGTGCCGCGCCGAAGAATGTCCCGGCTCTCTCCTGGAGGCGGCGGCCGAAATTCCGCCGTCCTTTTGTCTGACCACACCTTCGGGAATTCTGGTGCGCGTATATTGCCTCGTGCACGACGCGTAGGATTGAGAAGCAAGCTCTTTTTTCAACAGGAAATTCGCTGGATAATTCCAGGCCTTGGAAGTGTCACATTGACGCTCGCAAGGGAAAAGGGCAGATTTCGATCAGAAATCCCCGTTCGTGACCGCAGGCCTTAGGTGTTTTGCCGGGCGGGCCCGGGGCGAGGAGAGTGGAATGTCGGCCAAACCTTATTGTGTGCTGAAGCGGCATGTGGTCGCCGAGGCTCCGCGGCTTCGCGTTCTCGAAATGCACCTGGGGCAGGGAGAGCAGGTGCCTCGACATTTCCATTCCGCAGCGGACGACATATTCTATTGTCTCGAAGGCGATCTGCACATTGAGGCCGAATCCCCGCCGGCAATTTTTCGCCTCTTTCCGGGACAGTCGGCCGAGATTGTCTCCGGTAGACCGCACATGGTGAGCAACAAAGGCGATGGGCTGTGCCGTTTTCTTCTCGTGCAGCGCGGCGAGGTTTTCGACTTCATACCCGTGGAGGTGAGCTGATATGGCGAATGGAAAAGACAACGTTGTCGGCGGCGCAATCTGGATGGTGGTCATTTCCGTGCTGCTTTTCTGGCTGCCGGTGATCGGCCCCTTGCTCGCAGGGCTCGTGGGTGGCAAGAAGGCGGGCGGCGTGGGCAACGGCATCCTCGCGGCGCTCTTGCCGGGTGTGATCCTGGCCGTGGTGCTTCTTCTCGCCTCCACGCTCATGACCGGATTGCCTGTGGTGGGAGCGCTTATGGCGGCCACGGGCTTTCTCTTCTATGTCCTCAACATAGGCATGCTCCTGCTTGGCGCCATCGTGGGCGGGTTGCTGGCCTGAGGCGGCAGGTCTCGCGGGGCTTTACAAGAGAGGCCGGGCCTTCTAGAACCCGGTCTCGAAACCCACGCGAGGAAAGGCATGCCCCCCATAGACGACGAATTCACCGACCTGACTCTGTTCATCACCGGCCCGACCTGGCTCTCTCCCCGCGTGCGCGCGACCGGGAGCCTGCCCGAGTTCGGCCATCGCGACAGCGAGAACGAGAAGCGGCTGGGCCCGGCCATGCGTCATCTGCGGGCCCTGGCCCAGGCGGGCGACGACCACGTTCCCATCCTGTTCAACGGATCGGGTTCGACGGCCATGGAAGCTGCGATCCGAAGCCTCGTGGCCGCCGACGAGACCATCTTGCACGTCGTGGTTGGAGCCTTCGGGGACCTGTGGCGCACCATGTCCGAGTCCAATGGCAAGCGCGTGGCCACGCTTCGTTTCGCTCCAGGCGAGGCCATCGACCTGAACCGGCTCGACGATACCCTGAAGACTCAACGCCCCGCCGTTGTAGCCGTGACTCACAACGAGACTTCGACCGGGGTGATCAACGACTATAAGGCCGCCTGCCGCCTGATCCGCGAGCGCGGGGCGCTGCCCCTGACGGACGGAGTGAGCGTCTTCGGCGGCGCGCCGCTCGATCTTGCCGACTCGGGCTGCGCCTTCTACGCCACGGCGACGCAAAAAGCCCTGGGACTGCCCGCGGGCTTTGGCATCGCCTTCGTGGCGCCCGAGGCCCTGGAGAAGGCGGCGAGGGTGCAGCACCGGGGCTTCTCCTCGGACATCCTGCGCCAGGTGGAGCGGGCCAGGAAGCATCAGACCCTGACCACGCCGAGCACCACGCTGTGCAACCAGTTGGCCGTGCAACTCGAACACATCGTGACCGTCGAGGGAATAAGCGCCCGCTTTGACCGCCACGAGCGGCTGCGCGACATGGCCCACGGCTTCGTGGCCGGACTTTCCGGGTTCGACCTCATGGCCGCCGAGGGCAGCCGCTCGCCGACGCTCACGGCGGTTCGCGCCCCCAAAGGCTTCGACACGGCCCGGCTGAAGAAAGTCAAGGAGACCATGCGCGGCCGGGGCTATCTCTTCGATCCCGGTTACGGCAAGCTGAACCAGGAACTGGAGGCGGCCGGGGAGCGGGTGTGCTTTCGCATCGGCCACATGGGCGATGTGAGCGAGGAGATGCTCGCCGTCTATCTGAACCATCTGGGCGAAGTTTTGGTTTCATAATTATGTATCACGAGTCAAGGAGTTGGTTTCATGCGTTATTTGTCTATCCTGATTGTCCTGGGGCTGTTGGTTTCCCTGACGTGGGGGACGGCTGGCGCGGCGGAGTCGAATGACAGGCCCCTCGTGCTCATGACCACGACCCACGGCGAGATTGAAATCGAACTGTGGCCGGAGGCCGCGCCTGAGACGGTGAGGAACTTCCTGCAGTATGTCGAATCCGGGCACTACAATGGGCTCATCTTCCATCGTGTGATCCGCGACTTCGTCATTCAGGGAGGAGGTTTCGACGTGAATCTGGCCGAACGCGCCACGCGGCTGCCCATAGCCAATGAAGCCGACCCGGCCATCAGGAATCTGCGCGGCACCCTTTCCATGGCCCGCGCGGACGATCCCGACAGCGCGGCGAGCCAGTTCTTCATCAACATCCTGAACAACTTCGACCTCGACGCCACGGATACACGGCCCGGCTACTGCGTTTTCGGCAAGGTGTCGAAGGGCATGCGGACAGTGGAGACCATCAATCGCCTGCCCGTGGGATCGAGAATGGGACATGAGGACGTTCCCCTGGAAGACGTCGTCATCTTGTCGGCCACGCGCCTGAAATAGGGGATTTCAAACGTCCAGCGCGCCACAAACGTCATTTTCCCTTCACATTCCGGGAAAAATGGCGGATTACCATGGTGAAAGCGCGATTTTCGTCGTCGCCGCGTCAGTTTGAGCCATGGAGACAGCATGCGCCTGTTCGAATTCGGAACCAACATCTTCGACCACCTGCACTCCTTCGTGGAGCGCGACTCGACCCATCGCAGGGTCACGGCCGGACTGGTGGTGGTCTTTCTCGTGGGGCTCCTGGGGATTGAACTGCAACGACGGGGGATCATGCCGGAACCCCTGGCCTCCATCACCCCGGACAATCATTTCCACGCCGTCAACCTGGCCTTCACCCTGCTTTTGGCACTTGAGGTCATCAGCCTGATCTTTGTCCTGCCCTGTTCGGTCTCCAAAGCCCTGGGCAAGCAGTTCGAGATCCTGGCCCTCATCCTTCTGCGCGACGCCTTCAAGGAACTCATCCACTTTCCCGAGCCGGTGCAGCTCGAAGGCCGCTTCGACTCGCTTTTCAATATCGCTGCGGACGGCGTGGGCGCGCTTCTGATCTTCACCATCCTGGGATTTTACTACCGCATGCAGCGCCACCGGGGCGAGATCATGACCCCGCACGACCGCTACGCCTTCGTGGCCGCCAAAAAACTGGTGTCCCTGGCGCTGCTCGTGCTCTTCGCCGGGCTGGCCGTGTGGGACGTCACGCTTTACTTCACGGGCGAGCCGCACTTCGACTTTTTCGCCAGCTTCTACACGGTGCTCATTTTCAGCGACATCCTGCTGGTGCTCATCTCCCAGCAGTATCTGCCCGCCTTCCACGCCGTGCTGCGCAACTCGGGCTACGCCGTGGCCACGCTGCTCCTGCGTCTCTCGCTCACCGCGCCGCCGATCGTCAACGCGGCCATCGGCGTGGGCGCCTGTCTCTTCGCCTTGTGCCTGACCTACGCCTACGACAACCTCTACATGCGCAACCGCTTCGAGAAGAGCTGACGCCCGCGCGGGGGCCTTCGGCCCCTACTTGACGATGTGCACGGGAACCGGCGAGCGGCTGGCCACCTCGTGCACCACGTGCGACATCCGGGCCTCTCCCGTCGGGCTCGTGCGGTAGTCGCTCGCGGTCATGACGATCATGTCGGCCCCGTAGGTCTCCACGGCCTTCAGGATCTCATCGGCGGCGCTGCCGGTCACGAGCCTGACCTCGATGTTCGGGCAGGCCTTCAGGTCCTCCTGGCAGAGGGATTCGAGCTTCTTCTTGGCCTGCTCGATCTCCCAGCTCTGGAAGCGCTGCACCTCCTCGCCGCTCGGATAGTTGCCGTAGGCCGGAAAGTAGGAGCACAGGTCCACGGCCACGTAGAGCAGATAGACGGTCGCGCCGTACTTCTCCGCCAGGGAGACGACGGAGGGGGCCGCCTTGCGCGAGGCGGCGGAAAGGTCGGTTGGCCACAGGATCGTCTTCACGTTCATCACGGTTCCTCCAACTTTTTGAATCGTCACGCGAAACAGGCCTTCCCATTTCTCTAGCACGGATTTCGGCGCATGGGAACGTGAAGCCCGGATCAGGACCGCCGGTCGATGGCGTGGTGCGGGTGGCAATTATGGGAACATGGCATTACAATTTTGTATCCATCTGCATTGATCTTGATATTTCCAGGTGATGGAAGATTTCAGCTGCACAACGTTCATTATTCTCCCGCAGCAGGGGCGTGGTCCAATCTATTGATTCAGCTCATTTTTTCCCCAAAAAAACGGCTGGTCGCGGCATGCGGGGCCGTGTGCCCGTATGTTGAATTGATTTGCCAAAAATGTATTAACTGCCTGTAAAATAAAAAAAATTTATGTCGAGTGTTGCAAAATTGTGGACAATACAAATATGAAGTGCTAGTTAGAAACCAGGTTGTCACAATTTTGCCAAGGGAGGCATCGGAATGAGTGCGGCTGATACCTGTTTCATCCTGATCTGCGCGGCCCTGGTCATGTTCATGACCCCGGGTCTCGCCTTGTTTTACGGCGGCATGGTGCGCAGCAAGAACGTGCTGGGCACCATCATGCAAAGTTTCATCATGCTCGGGCTGGCGACCGTCGTCTGGGTCGTGGCGGGATATTCCCTGGCCTTCGGCACCGACATCGGCGGGCTCATCGGCGGCCTGGACTATCTCTTCCTGACCGGCGTGGGCATGGAGGCCAACGGCCCTGCGGACAACATCCCTCACCTGCTGTTCATGATCTTCCAGTGCATGTTCGCCATCATCACCGTGGCCCTGATCACGGGCGCGTTCGCCGAGCGCATGAAGTTCGGCCCGTTCCTGATCTTCGCCACGCTCTGGCTCCTGTTCATCTACAGCCCCATGGCCCACTGGGTGTGGGGCGGCGGCTGGATGGGCGAGATGGGCGCGCTCGACTTCGCGGGCGGCGCGGTGGTGCACATGAGCTCGGCCGCGGCGGCCCTGGCCGCTTGCCTCATCGTCGGCAAGCGCAGGGGGTACGGCAAGGAGCCGCACATCCCCCACAACCTGCCCATGACCATTCTGGGCGCGGGCATGCTCTGGTTCGGCTGGTTCGGTTTCAACGCCGGCTCGGCCCTGGCCGCGGACGGCTTGGCCGCCAACGCCTTCGTGGTCACCCATATCGCCGCCGGCACGGCCGCCCTGTCCTGGATCGGCGTGGAGTGGATGCATCGCGGCAAGCCCACCACGCTCGGCGCGGCCTCTGGCGCCATCGCGGGCCTTGTGGCCATCACCCCGGCCGCGGGCTTCGTGACACCGATGCCCGCGCTCATCATCGGCCTGGTGGCGGGCGGCGTGTGCTATGGCGCCATCCTTCTGAAGAACAAGCTCGGCTACGACGACTCCCTCGACGTGGTCGGCATCCATGGCGTGGGCGGCACCTGGGGCGCACTGGCCACCGGCCTCTTCGCGAACATGGACGGCACGACCGGCCTGTTCTACGGCAACGCCGAACAGCTCTGGATCCAAATTATCTCCGTCGTCGCCACCTGGGTTTTCTGCTTCGCGGGCAGCTTCATCTTGCTCAAGCTCGTGGACGCCTTCTTCGGGCTGCGCGTCAGCGAGGAAGCCGAGGTCAAGGGGCTGGACGTTGCCGAGCACAGCGAAGCCGGGTACCAGTGGTAGCCTGAACGCGGGAGAACGAGACAATGAAGAAGATAGAAATCATCATCCGGCCGTTCAAGCTGGAGGAAGTCAAGGACGCCCTGGCCGCCGTGGGCGTGAAGGGCATGACCGTCACCGAGGTCAAGGGTTTCGGCCGTCAGCGCGGCCACAAGGAAGTCTATCGCGGCGCGGAGTACCAAGTGGACTTCGTGGTCAAGGTCAAGATCGAGGTGGTTTGCGACGACGATCAGGCCGCGCAGATCGTGGAAGCCGCACGCAAGGCGGCGGCCACGGGCCAGGTGGGAGACGGCAAGATATTCGTCTCCCCGGTCGACGAGACCGTGCGCATCCGCACCGGCGAATCCGGTTCCGGGGCCATCTAGCCGCCGGACGGACCCATCCATGACCGGCTCCTCCCTTTCCCCGGCCATGCAGGAACTCGCCGAGCGCCGCTCGGCCCTGCTGGCCGGGGATGGGTGCGGCCGAGAGTTCGAGACCAGTCACGCCCGCCTCTTCGACGATTATTTCCAGGCGCGCCTGCGCGAGGAGGCCTCCGGCCTGCCTCCGGCCCCCTTTCTCCTCCTGGCCCTGGGCGGCTACGGCCGGGGCAGGCTTTCGCCCGGCTCCGATCTCGACCTGACCTTCGTCTTTCCCGGCGAGCCGCCAGAGCAAGCCGAAAACCTGCCGCGCCTGCTGCTCTACCCGCTGTGGGACGCCGGGCTGAGCCTCGACTACAGCATCCGGCCCCTGGCCGAAACCATGGCCCTGGCCCGCGAGGAGCCAAAGGTCATGGCGGGCCTTTTGGACGCCAGGCCCGTGGCGGGGCCAGGCCATGAGCCGCTGTGGAGGGATTATTGCGCCGCCCTGGCCGATCTCTCGCGCGGCCCCGTCCGTCCGGCCTTTCTCGACTGGCTCAGACGGCTGGACGAGCCCAAGGCCCAGGAGCGGGGGGAGGGCGCTTCGCTGCTCGAACCGAACCTCAAGGAAGGCCCGGGCGGGCTGCGCGATTGGCAGCAGATCGGCTGGCTGGCACGACTTTTCCCCGGCCGCGAGGGGGCCACGCTGTTCGAACTCGGCCTGCTCGAATCAGCCGAGCTGTTCGCCCTGCGCGAGGCGCACGAGCAGTTGGCCAGGACGCGTTGCGCCCTGCACCGGGTGGCGGGCAGGCGTCTGGACGTCTTTCATTTCGAGTTGCAGCCTCAGGTGTCGGGAGTGCTCGGCCTGGGCACAGAGCCTGAGGACGCGGCGCGTCTGCTGGCAAGTCTTCAGCCCGCCATGGCCAGGGTGCGGCTGGCGCGCGAGGCCATGGACCGCGAAGTGAACGGCAGGCTCGGCCGAACGCCGCGCCTTGCCGGCTTGCCCGACGGGCTTTCCGACACGCCGGGCGGGCTTGGCTTCACGCGCGATCCCGCACACGAACCCATGATCGTCCTGGCCCTTTTCGAGACCGCGGCCAGCACGGGCCGCATGCCCTCGTTCTCCGCCATGAGCGCCCTTCGCCGCGCGGCTCCGGCCGTGGGCGAGGCATTTTCGGCCAGCCCCGGTTTCTTTCATTGGCTGCCTCGGTTCCTGGCCCAGCCGCACGCCAGAGAGGCCGCTCGGATTTTTCTCGAACTCGGGCTGCTCGGCGCCATCGTGCCCGAGATCGGACGGGTGCAGCACATGGTCCAGCGGGACGGCTTCCACCGCTTTCCCGTGGGCCGCCACAGCCTGCGTACGGCGCGGCATCTGGCCTGGGTCGACGAGAAGGCGCCAGCGCTTTTGTGCCGCTGCCTCGAAGCGGCCGAGGACCGGGAGGTGCTTGTCTGGGCGGGGCTTCTCCACGACGCGGGCAAGGGCGGGGCGAGGCACGAGGAGGTGGGCGAGGGGCTTTCGCGCGCCGTTCTCTCGCGTCTGGGCGTGTCGTCGCGGCGCGTCGAGGAGGCGGCCTTTCTCGCGCGCCGACATCTCGTGCTCATGGACGCCGCCACCCGGCGCGATCTCGCCGACGTGGCCACGGCCGCGCACGTGGCCTCCCTGGTTGAGACGCCCGCGCGCCTCACGCATCTCACGGCGCTCTCCCTGGCCGACGCCCTGTCCACCGGCCCCATGGCGTACAACGGCTGGAAAGCGACGCTTCTTTCCGAACTGTACGCCAAGACGGCAAAATACCTCCAAAAGGGCTCCCTGGGCGAGCCGTTGGCCGGGCGTTTGATCATGGAGCGCCGCGCGCGGGTGCGCGCTTTGGCCGCTCAGGAGCACTCCCCCGATCTCGTGGAGACGTTTCTCGAAGCGTTGCCGCCGGACTGTCTGGCGCGGCTCGAACCCGAGATCGTGACGGACCATCTGAACCTTTTCGCGCGCTACAAGCTGGCCCTGGCCGAGGATCTGCGCCAGCGGCCGAGCGCCACGGCGGGCAAGGGACTCACCGTGCACGAGGCCAAGCCTCTCGCCGGGCAGGATGTCTGGAGCTTCGCGGTCATGGCCCCGGATCAGCCGCGCCTGTTCGCCACCCTGGCAGGATGCCTGAGCCTTTACGGCGGCGACATCTACGCGGCCGACATCTTCACGCTCACCGACGGCACCGCCCTGGACGTCTTCGTCGTCCGCCCACCCGAGGGCCGCGAGGACGATCCCGAGTTCTTCGAGGACGTGGCCAAGGCCGTGCGCTGGGCCGGGACAGGCAAGCTCGGTCTGCAAGAGCGGCTGGCCGAGCGCCGCGCCTCGCCGCTGTACCGCCCGCCGCGCGGCTCGGGCAGGGAGCCCTCGGTGCGGCTTGCCAACGATCTTTCGGAGTTTTTCACGGTCGTGGAGGTGGCTGCGGACGACCGCCTCGGCCGCCTCTACGACATCGCCGACGTCCTGGCCGAGGCCGGGCTTTCCGTGCACGCGGCCAAGATCACCACCCTGGGCGGGCAGATCCTGGACGTCTTCTGGGTGCGCGGTCCCGGCGGCCAGAAGGTCGAGGCGGAGGCGCGCAGGGAAGATCTGCGCGTGCGTCTTACGGAGCGGTTGTCGGCGTCTTCGTAGCCGTGTTCACGTCCGCCTTGGCGCTTCTGGCCCTGTGCCAGTCGTCGAGCTTGCGCACGGTCTCCATGAGTTGGTAGCGGCCGTTCTCGAAGACGGCGTAGTCGCCGCCTCCGGCCATGGCCGAGGCGAAGCGGGTGGTTGTGGCGTAAAACAACCAGGACCGGGCCCAGACCCTCTCGATGTACTCGTCGAAGGGATTGCCGTCGTCGGCCAGCCCCTCGGCCCAGATGCGTTGCATGATTCGCGTGGCCGCCAGGGTGGCGGCATTGGTCTCCTCGATGGTCGTCTCCAGGCGGGCGAAATAGCCGTCCACCCAGGACGCGTCATGGCAAGGGAGGCACACTGACTGCATGGCCGCGAGCCGCTTGTTCTGTTCTGCCTTGTCGACCAGAAACTCCGTGGCGGGCCGGTTGTCCAGGGTCGCGGGCAGCGGCTGGCCGTCGGCGTTGCGGATGATGCTCGTGTCGGCCGACTTGGGATGCGCCGTGGCGTAAGGGACGCCGAAAATGCGCCAGGGCAGGCGGTCGCTCATGGCGTGGGTGCGTTCGGCTACCACGACTCCGTCGCCCCCGGCGACCCGGCTGACGTGACAGACCGCGCAGGTGGGAGCGCCGAAATCCTGGCCCGCGGTCCAGGGGATGGCGGAGTAGTTCCAGTCCTTGCCGAGCGCGGAGTGGAGATTGCCGTGCCTGCTGGCCTTGTAGACCTTGTAGGCGGGCACGTCCGGACCGCTGTGGCAGACCATGCAGGTCTCGGGCTTTCTGGCCATCTCCATGCTGAACTGGTGTCGGGCGTGGCAGGCCGTGCATGAGCCCTTGGACCCGTCGAGGTTGACGCGCCCCACGCCGCTGTTGGGCCAGCCTTCGATCAGGGGGAACTCCATCTCGCCCATGATCGTGTCGCGTGTCTCGATGCCCGTCATGCGCAGTTTGGTGCCATGGCAGGAGAAGCAGGTCTCCTCGTCGGTGGAAGTGGACGCCGCACGCGAGGAGAGCAGGCCGCCGTCATAGACGGGGACGTCGTTTATGGCCCGCACCATCTGCATGAACAGGGGATTTTCGGCCAGGTTGCCCCATGCCTCGGCCATGATGTTGCGTGTATATTGCTCGCGCTCCTTGGCGTGACACTGGGCGCAGTCGTCCGGGCTCACGGCCACGTGCACGGAATAGCCGCTGTGCGGAAACGAGTCGGCATGCTTCTCGGCCCTGGTGGTGTGACACTCCGCGCAGCCCACGGCCGTGTCGGCGTATTTTTCGGGCACGGACTCGGCGGATATCCTGCGCTTGCTGCCGGCGAGGGAGAAAGCTTCGGCCGGGGTCACAGCCGCGTGGCGGCTCTTTTTCCAGGCCTCGACGATGCCCGGATGCAACGACTCGTGGCACATCAGACATTCGGAGGTCGCGGCGCTGACCGGTGCTTGCGGAGCACGATCCTGGGCCATGGCCAGGGCTGCGGAAAGCGTGAGGCAGACGAGCAGGGCGATGGTTCGAAACATGATGGCGGCTCCAGTCCTTTTCGCGGATTTTTCCTCTCCGGTTACACCAATGGTCGCGCCCGCGCAACGCATCCCGATGGAAAAGAGACTTTGCGCGCGTACCCCTTGCGGCGGCCCTCGTCTATCGTATAGTGGGCAGGCTGGGGATTTCCAGCGAAAGAGGCGTGCAGGTGAAGGAAGCGAATCTCAAGAAGTCCATAGGGCTCTTCGGCGTCTTCTCCATAGCCGCCGGAGCCATGATCAGCTCCGGGGTCTTCGTGTTGCCGGGGCTCGCGCACGCCGACGCCGGACCGGGCGTGGTCGTGTCCTACCTCGTGGCTGGACTCTTCGCGGCCACGGGCATGCTCAGCGTGGCCGAGATCGTCACGGCCATGCCCAAGGCGGGCGGCGACTACTTCTTCATCACCAGGACCATGGGCCCGGCCGTGGGTACGGTGGCCGGGCTTTTGACCTGGTTCGCCCTGGCGCTCAAGACCTCCTTCGCCCTGGTGGGCCTTACCGCCTTCGCCATGCCGCTCTTCGGGCCCTCGTGGGTTGTGGACCCCCGGCTGGTGGGCATGGCCGCCTGCCTAGTCTTCCTCGGCCTGAATCTCATCGGCACGCGCGAGGCGGGCGGCGTGCAGAACCTGTTGGTGATCGGTCTCCTCGCGGCCATGTGCTGGTACGTGTTCGCCGGAATGCCGCACGTGCAGGCGCAGCGTCTCGTGCCGCTCGCCCCGCACGGCTGGCACGCGGTCTTTTCCGTGGCAGGGCTGGTCTTCGTCTCCTACGGCGGCCTTCTGGCCATCGCCTCGGTGGCCGAGGAGGTGCGCGATCCCGGCCGCGACATTCCGCTGGGCATGTTTCTGGCGCTCATCGTCGTCGCCATCGCCTACACCCTGGTGGTTCTCGTCACCTCGGGCGTGCTCGACGACGAAGTCCTGGACATGTCGCTCACGCCCATCAGCGACGGTGCGGCCGTCTTCATGGGACGGCCCGGCGTCATGGTCATGAGCGCGGCCGCCATCCTGGCCTTCGTCTCCACGGCCAACGCCGGACTCATGGCCGCCTCGCGCTACCTCTTCGCGCTCTCGCGCGACGACTACCTGCCGCACGGCCTGAGCAGCCTCAACACGCGCTTCGGCACGCCGCACAACGCGCTTTTTCTGACCACCCTGCTCATCGCCAGTTCGCTCTTTCTCGAACTCACGGTCCTGGTGCAGGCGGCCTCAACGGTCTTCATCCTGACCTACATCCTCTCCAACCTCTGCCTCATCGTGCTGCGCGAGAGCAGGCTGCCCACCTACAGGCCGCTGTTCGTCGCGCCGTTTTATCCCTGGGTTCAGATTGCGGGCATCGGCGGGGCGCTGATCCTGCTCACGGAGATGGGGGCCGGGGCGCTTCTCACGAGCGCCGCGCTCACCGGCGCGGGTCTTTTCTTCTACTGGTTCTACGGGCGCATCCGAAGCCACAGGGAATTCGCGTTGCTGCATCTGGTGGAGCGCGTCTCGCGCCGCGAGATATCGGCCGGACATCTGGAGAACGAACTTGGCGAGATCCTGCGCGAGCGCGACGTCACTGCCATGGACCGCTTCGACCACCTCGTCGAGCGTGCCCTCGTCCTGGACGTTACCGGCGGGATGGACACGAACGAAATGTTTTCATTCGTTGCCGAACGGGTCGAAGATGTTCACGGCATTTCGCGTCACGAAGTGCTCAGGCAGCTCACGGTCTGTTGCGAGGATGGCATCGACGTCATCGTGCCCGAGGTGGCCGTGGCCCACGTGGACGTGTCCGAACGGGAAGGTTTTCTGGAAATGGTCGCGGTGCGTAACGTGGACGGCGTGCATTTTCCGGACGGACGTGTCATGGCCTTCTTTCTCGTGCTCTCAAGCGAGGACGAGCGGCGTTTCTATATCCAGGCCGTGGCCGCGCTGGCTCAGATCATCGCGGACGTGGAGTTCGAGGGGAAGTGGAGGCGGGCCAAGAACGAGACCAGCCTGCGCCATCTGCTGCTCATTGGCGAGCGACGCAGGCTTTTGGAGTGATTAGCTCCACTCCCCATGGTCACAAGGCGTCGGGCGGGACTTTCGGGCTGCCTGTCAGGCCAGCAGGCTGCCGCTGCCCGGCATGGAGAACTCGCTGTCGAGCGAGGCCAGGGCCAGGGCCTTCTCCCGCGTGAAGCGCGAGAGCACCGCATCGCGCACGCGCTCGGTGGAACCGCCGAAGTGGTTGCCGCGCTCGTCGTAGACGCTGTCGATCAACTGACGGAAAAAGGCCGCTCCCCCCGTTTCCTGAAGACGTTCCGCGACCCTGGCGAAGATGGACTGCGCTCCGCTAGGGCCGTGCTGCACGGCCGTGGAGAAGATCACCTCGCGCAGGGCCTTGGGCAGTTGCGCCTCGCTCAGATCGAGGCGCTCCAGGATGCCCGAGAGGGCCGGGCGGTAGTGACTCAGCTCCACGAATTCGCGCTGCAGCGCGGCGAATTCCTCCGGCATTTCCCCGGCCACGGCCCGCCACACGTCGGGCAGACGGCCGTTGGTGGAGCCGGTGTCGGCCGGACCGGCGGCGCGTAGCCGTTCGGCGAGCTCAGGGGATTTTTCGTCGAGGAAGCGCAGGAAGGCGTCGAATGTTCCTTGGGCAGAGGATATCTGATAGGTGCCGTAGGAGGTGCCGCCCATGCGGTCGTAGCCCACGGCGGCCGGTCCTTGCAACCCGGATTCGAAGCGGCTGGAAAGCGCACCGGGATCGTCGAGGTCGGCGATCGGAACGGGATTCTCGGCGGGGGCCTGGGCCGGGGGCTGCACGGGCAGGGCCTCGCGGCCACCCATGTGCATGGCGGCCATGGTCAGAAGCGAGTTCATCTGCATACGGCTGTCCAAAAGGCCGCCCATGCCGCCCATGGGGCCGCCAAATCCCGCCATGGGTGAGCCGAAGCCTCCCTGGCCGCCGCCGTCGGCGTTGTCCGCCATCAGGCTTTGTTCCAGAAAGCGGTTGGCCATGGCCAACTCCATGCCCGTGCGCATGGCCTCCATGGTTTTCCGGAAATCCTGGGACGGCGCGTCGCGTCGAATTTCCGACACGGGCGACACGGGCTCGGCAGACCGGCCTGTCAGGTTGAAATCATAGGGAAAATTCGACATCTGGTTGCCTCCGGGCCCTCTCTGGCAGGCCTAGTTGCAACCAGCGTGCCGAAAGGAATCAGGGGGCCGGGGCGTCCTCCTGGGAATCCAGGTTCCCCGGTCCTGCCGGTCCCAGAACTTCCACCAGGGACAGGGCCTGCTCGGGCATCGGATACAGTTTATCGTAGAGCACGGCCGTCATGGTCGCCTCGGAACCGTAGAAGCGGCGCAGGGCGTTTTGCTCGGGCGAGACGTAGGCGGCCTGCATGGACAGCCCGGCCCAGAAGCCCTTGCCGCCCAGGAAGGGCACGACGTCGTCCAAAGCCTCGTTCAGCGAGGCGTCGTGCTGCTTGAGGGAACCGTCCGGGCTCACCTGTCGGACCGCGCCGGAGATGTCCAGGGTCATGCCTGCCATGCGCCTGGCCGTCTGGTCGTTCGGAACGACGAGCACAAGGCTGTTTTCCGTTGCTCCGACCACCAAGCCGGCATTGACCGCCGTGAAGCGCATGAAGCCGGGCGCTGACCAGGCGTCGGCCTCGTCCCTGACCATGACCACGCCGTCGCCTGAGGCTCCGCCGAAAACCAGCGCCGCGTCCGCGATGCGCGGGAACACGACTACTCCGCGCGCCTTGGGCAGCAGTTCGGCAAGGCGCGGATAGCGGGCGCTCAACTCCGTCACCGTGTTGGCCGAGCGGGCGAGAAGGCCATAAAGGTCCGCGGGCGGCGGCGGAGGCGGCGGGGCTTTCGGCGCGCAGGCGGCGGAAAGCAGCATGGCCGCTCCCAGGCCAAGGACGAGAATGAGGTCGCGCAGGGTCTTCATGCTTGCCGTGTACATCAGATGGGGCCGCATGGGAACGCCCGGCCGCGCTGCCGGTGCAATCGATAGCATGCGTTTTGCCAGGGTGCGACCATTTCCTTCATCTCGCCATTGCGTTCATGGTTCCGAAATACCAAGGTTTATTTGTTGTAAATGCACGCCGCGGGTTTTGCGTTAGACAAGTCGCATCCGCTCCTGTAGGCTGGACGACACACCAGCCGACAATCCATTTCATCAATCGAAAACAACGCCAAGGAGGAGCCACATGGCCCAAGCCAAAACCGGCGACACTGTCAAGGTTCATTACACGGGAAAACTGCCGGACGGCACGGTCTTCGACAGCTCCGAGGGGCGTGATCCCCTTGAGTTCACCCTGGGCGAGGGCATGGTCATTCAGGGCTTCGAGGAAGCCGTGACCGGCCTTGAGCCGGGCGAGAAGCGCGAAATCAGCTTCGGTCCGGACAAGGGGTACGGCGACTACGACGAGTCGCTTTCCTGCGCCGTGCCGCGCGACCAGATTCCCCCCCACATCACGCCCGAGCCGGGCATGATGCTGGCCTTCACCACCGAGGACGGCCAGCCCGCCCACGTGGTGGTCACGGCCGTGGAGGAAGACAGCGTGACCCTGGACGCCAACCACCCCCTGGCCGGGCAGGAGCTGACCTTCGCCGTGGAATTGGTCTCCATCGGTTAGCCGTCCGTCTTCTCCGCCGCAACGCAAGCCGACCGGAATCTCTCCGGACACCCAAAGCGGCGGCCCGTCCTTCCAGCGAACAGGCCCGGACTTTTGCATGGTCATGCCGTGCGAAGGCCCGGGCCTTCGCAGGTTGTTCAAAAAGCCCCATCTGCTGCGTTGCCGCGAAAGCGCATAAATACGCGTCAGGTCCGGCGCTTTCTTGCGCTTTGCATCTGGGCCTTTTTGGGGCAGCCTGAAAAGGGGGGTAACAATCTCGGCCTTCGTTTTCCGCGTGTGAGGCCTTTGGACGCTCGGCAAGCGCCTGTGCCGTCAAGACAGGTTCCCTTCGCGCCCCAAAGCGGGTATATATAGTCGCACAGGCCACCTCACTCAGCAACGGGACACGACATGCTGCTCGACGAAGACAAGTCCAAGGCCCTGTTCGCCGAGGCGGGAATCCCCGTGCCGCCCGGAATCCTCATCGACCTCGCCGATATCCCGCCCGATCTCGCGCCGCCGTTTCCGCCGCCCTATGTGGTCAAGGCCCAGGTGCTCTCGGGAGGCCGGGGCAAGGCGGGTGGCATCTTGCGCGCCGACTCGCTGGACGAATTGCCGCGCGTCCTGTCGAAGCTCGCCGGGGTGTCCATCGACGGGCAGGCCGTCAGGCTCGCGCGTGTAGAGGCGGCGGTCGCGCACGCGTCCGAATTCTACCTTTCCCTCTCAGTCTCACGCGACAGAAAGTCCCTGGTCCTCGCTGCCAGCGCGGCGGGAGGAATGGACGTGGAGTCGGCCGAGGCGGGGAGCGTCTGCCTACAGAACATTGACCTGCCCGCCGGGCCGTCACCGCATCAGGTGCGCGCGGCCTTTTTCACCCTCGGCCTTCGAAAGGAGGCCTTCAAGCCCTTTGCCGGTCTCGTGCAGCAGTTGTGGCGCGCGGTGCGCGACAACGGCCTGCTCCTGGCCGAGATCAATCCCCTGGTCCATCTGCCCGGCGACGACGGCGAGGGGAGCGAGGGAGGGCGGTTCCTGGCCCTGGACGCCAAATGCGAGATCGACGGCAGCTTCGCGGACATCCGCCCCGCACTGGGCCGATTTTACGAGCCCGTGCATCTGGGTGAGGAGGAGAGGTTCGCCCGCGAGTCCGGATTTGCTTACGTACGCCTGAAAGGCAGCGTGGGGCTTTTGGCCAACGGCGCGGGGCTGGCCATGGCCAGCATGGACAGCCTGAACCTTGCCGGGCTTCGGGCCGCGAACTTCCTGGACCTCGGCGGCGCGGCCGACGAAAAGCGCATGCGCGCGGCTTTGTCCATGCTCTTCGGCGACGAGCGGGTGCGTGCCGTGCTCATCAACCT
Source organism: Alkalidesulfovibrio alkalitolerans DSM 16529 (assembly GCF_000422245.1). NCBI lineage: Bacteria > Pseudomonadati > Thermodesulfobacteriota > Desulfovibrionia > Desulfovibrionales > Desulfovibrionaceae > Alkalidesulfovibrio > Alkalidesulfovibrio alkalitolerans. The sequence goes on along the minus strand of NZ_ATHI01000002.1, from coordinate 3,744 downwards.
GTATGGCGGCATCCTCTCCTGCGGCGACGTGGCCCGCGCGCTCGCGGCCGTGCTTGGCGGGCGGCCGCCGCAAAAGCCCTTGGTGGTGCGCATGGCGGGCAACGGCGCGGCCGACGGCCTGGCCGTGATGGCCGGGCTCGGGCTTTCGGGCGTCCACGTGGCCCCGGACATGGCCAAGGCCCTGGACATCCTGCGCGGCCTGACGCCGTCGGACGACCCCATGCGCGTGAGCCTGCCCGAGGGCGGCGGCGCGCTCTCCAAGGCGGCGCTGGACAACGACCCGGAATTTTCGCCGTTGCACGGCTTTTCGCTCGGCCTGGGTTCGCCGGTGCTGGTGCAGGGGGCCACGGGCCGCGTGGCCGGAACACACATGGCCCTGATGCAGGCCTACGGCACGAACATCGTGGCCGGAGTCACGCCGTTCAAGGGCGGAACTTCGGTTCTGGGCGTCCCGGTCTACGACAGCGTGGTCACGGCCTGCGCCGCGCATGACATCGAGGCCAGCATCATTTTCGTGCCCGGAGCGCACGCGGCGGACGCGGCGCTCGAAGCCGCCCGCGCCGGCATTCCCTGGATCGTGTGCATCACCGAGGGTATCCCGCAGCAGGATATGCTGGCCGCGCTGCCCGTCATCGAGCGGCACGGATCGCGGCTGGTGGGGCCCAACACGCCGGGCGTCATCGTGCCCGGCCAGACCAAGATCGGCATCATGCCTGCCGAGCCTTTCACGCCCGGCCCGGTGGCCGTGTTTTCGCGCAGCGGCACACTCACCTACGAGGCGGCAGCCCGTCTTTCCGCAGCCGGGATAGGCCAGAGTTTTTGCATGGGCGTCGGCGGCGATCCTTTCACGGGCCTCGATTTCATCGACTGCCTAGCCATGGCCGAGGCCGACCCCGGAACCCAGGCCATTTTGCTCATCGGCGAGATCGGCGGCCGGGCCGAGGAAGAGGCGGCCATATGGCTCAAAGCGCGCGGCCGCACAAAGCCCGTGGCGGCTTTCGTGGCCGGGATCACCGCCCCCGTGGGCAAGCGTCTCGGCCACGCCGGGGCTATCCTGGAGGAAAGTTCGGGTGGCGCGGGCGGCAAGCTTTCCGCTCTCAAGGGCGCGGGGATCGCCTTGTGCGCGGGACTCGACGACATTCCCGGCGTCATGGCCAAATTGTTGTGATTGACGAAAAGGCTATCGGACGCGATATCGAGGTGAACCGGCCACCAGACGGCCGCCAACCGGTCGCCGCAACGCGGCCGAACACGGGGGAGACGCATGACGCGTCCAGCACGCAGTAGAATCGGCTATCTCGTCGCCTTGATGATTGCCGTGGCCCTGGCCTTTTATCTGTCCGGAAAGTTTTTTCAACCAGACGAGGAAGAGCCGACTCCAAAAGAGCCCGCCTCCGAGGCCGTACCCCAAGCCCCGCCTGCGGTTACGCTCCCCGAACCGACGGAGCCCGCGACTTCGGTGGAAGAGACGCCCGCCGTGGCCGAAAAGGAGCCCGAGCCCTGGGTCGAGGACAACATGATCCCGGCGCGCTTCATGCGTGATCTGGCGCGCTACGGCGTGTCTCGCTTCCACCCTGCGGGCACGCGCGAGAACCCTGGGGAAATGCCCATGAACACACTGACCTATGGGCTGCTCAATGCCCGCTTCGGCCTGGATCGAAATGCCTTCGGCCAGGTCCAGACCGGCGGGGCGGACGCCATGCGCCGGCGCATCCTGGGGTACGTCTTCCAACCCGGCTTCGTGGCCTATCTCTACGGCCATTATGCTGATAGATTCATCGAAGAGGTGCGCGCGGCAGTGAACGAGGCCGAGCGCGAATACCGCTCGGGCCAAGGCTTCGCCAAGCAAGCGTTGCGGCCTGCCGACGCGGCCGTCATGCTCTCGGGCAACGCCGTGCTGGCGCGGGACGGGGCCAAGGTCTTCGCGGCCGTGGCCGCGAACAGGAGCATCGTGACCCGGGTTCACGACGCCCAGGTTGCGGCCCGCGCGGTTGCCGGAGCCTACGAGAGCATGTGGGCCAGGACGCGCGATGGAGCGGCCCCGCCGTCCGAGGCCGAGGCCGAAGTACGCAGGGCCATCGAGGCGCGCGAGGCCGCGCGCATGGCCGTGGTGCGGGCCGTGCGCCAGGAGACCGGCCATCTTTCCATCGACGATGGCGAGGTTTTCTTCCTGGCCGCCTGGGCGGGGCGGCGGGCCACCACGCCTGGGCAGGCGCAGGGCGTGGGAGAACTCGGCGAGGTTCTGTCCAATCTGGCCGACCGGCTCGATGTTTTGGCCGCAGAGTATTAGTCGAAAGATTGCCCGAAAAACGCCATCAGTTTTCTTGACGCAAAAAAAATCCGGTTCCTCGACATCGACATGCCCGAGGGACCGGAGTTCTTGTCGCCCTGCACCGTGCGTCCAAGCGACGGTCCTGATCACTCTTCGTCCGCAAAGTCCTCGCTGGTGAAGGTCACTCCCTCGATCCAGGCGCGTTTGCCAGGTTCGTAATCCTGCGCGTCGGCGTCGGCGTGATGGTAGGCGCAGAAGAAGAAACCGGGCGCGGTTTCACACCACCCTGAATACCCCATGTCGCCGAACCAGACACCTGGAGCGTCGCGAAGCGTCAGCACCCGCGCCCGCTCCCAGGCGTTGGGCAGGCCCATGCCCGGCTCCCAGGCCCAGGAATAGACTCGCGCGTAGCGCGGCTCCTCGATGCACAGTTGCATGGCGTGCAGGCCGAACGCGGCGGCGTTGTCTTTTTCGAGATCGCGGTTGCCCACGGCCACGGCGCGGGCGGTCACATCGGCTGTCACGGGGAGGCGTTTTCGCGTGCGCCCGTTCACCGCCAAAGAGACCGTGCCCGGCTCGTAGCGCAGGCGCAGCTTCGCCACGCCCTCGGGCAACCGGATATTGCGCCCGCCCGCGACCATGGGACGGATGGAGCCGGGCAAAATCCGCCACCAGACGCCGCCGAAGCGCACTCCCACGCCGTTCTCCCCGGCCTGCTCCACGGAAACGGACAGGCTGAACTCGGCCCGGGCCGACAGCGGCCAGGAAATGGGACGCAGCGCGAGGCGGAACGCGCCCGCGCGGCCCCCCGTCCCGGCGACGAAAAGTCCCTCGTCCGTCAAACGCCAGCCATCCTCGGGCAGGCGGCCGTGGACCTCGAAATCTGTCAATTCGTCGAGGTCGCCGAGCCACGCGGCCGTGCGTTGGCGCGGCCCCACGTCGCGATACGTGACCAGCAGCTTGCCGCCCAGGGTCACGCCCACGGTGGGCCTGTGGCCGATGAGCGGCGTGGGCGCGGGTTCGGACCAGGTAAGTCCGCCGTCTTCAGAGATGCGGCTATACATGGGCTCGTAGACCCCACTGTTCTCGCGCATCAGGGCCAGCAGCCTGCCATCGGGCAGCAGGCACATGGAAGCCTCGCACAGCGAAAGCGCCGGATCGTGAGAGAGGAGCGAGAGGGCTGCAAAATTCTTGCCCCGATTATGGGAGCGAAATACCATCTGTTCCGCGGGCGGCTGGCCGCAGGCGGGAGCCGGGGCCTGCCCGCGATGCATGTGCGCCGTGGTCAGGCAGGCTCCGTCAGGCATCTCGATCAACCTGTCCGGCATGGAGTGCTCCAGGCCGCCTACGGTCTGCACGTCGAACCGTTCGCCGCGGTCATATGACCAGCCGATCATGCCTGGGCCGTCGGAGATCACGGCCATGCGTCCATCGGAATGCACGGAGAGGCGGGGGGAATGCCCGCCGTAGGC